>NZ_JBFBBY010000037.1:0-59670 GCF_040682875.1 Amycolatopsis sp. NPDC051071
GGGTCGGGTCTCGTGTGTGTTTTGGGTCGTTCTAACGACCCAAAACACTCACGAGAACCCGACCGACGCGGCAGGCGAGCCAGCTCGCGAAAATGCCCCGCAGGTGGTTCCCGCTCACCCCACCCCGAGTTCGCCATCGATCAAAGCGAACATCTCATCATCCGTAGCGTCTTCGATTTGTCCCGATATATCCGCTTCGGACTCGGTCAGCCGTGCCAGCAGGGACCGCAGCCGGGCCGCCATCGTCGCCTTGTCGTCCTCGGCCAGGACGCTTGCGGCGAGGACGTCCTCCAGCCCGGCGAGCGCGACCTGGGCCTGCGAAACCGGGGCCGGCCCGTCGGCCGTCTCGACCTGGGTCCCGAGATGGACGGCGACCGCCGTCGCGGTGGGATAGTCGAAGATCAGGGTGGCGGGCAGCCGCACCCCGGTCACCGCCGTCAACCGGTTGCGTAGTTCCAGCGCGGTCAGGGAATCGAATCCCAGTTCCAGGAAACCGCGGTCCGCGTCGACAGCGCCCGCGCCGCCGTACCCCAGTACTCCGGCCACTTCCCGGCGCACCGCGTCCAGGAGGACGACGGCGCGTTCGGCGTCACCGGCACCGGACAGGAGCCGCGCCAAGGGCGAGTCGGCCGCTGTGGCCTCCTGCTCGACCTGGACCAGTCCGCGCAGCAACGGGATCGTGGTGCCCGCGCGCGCCTTCGCCCGCAGGACCGGGAGGTCGAGCCGGATCGGCAGGGTGGCCGGCTGTCCGGAGGCGAGCGCGGTGTCGTAGAGCGCCAGCGCGTGTTCCGAGCTGAGCGCCAGGAAGCCGGACTTCGCCATCCTGGCCAGATCCGCTTCGTCGAGCTGCCCGGTGATCGTGGACGTCCGGTCCCACCTGCCCCAAGCCAGCGTGGTCGCGGGTAGCCCGCGCGCCGCGCGGTGGATGGCGAGTGCGTCGAGGAAGACGTTGGCGGCGGCGTAGTTCGCCTGCCCCGGCCCGCCGAACGTGCCCGCCGCACCGGAGAACAGGACGAACGCCGACAGCTCGTGCCCGGCGGTCAGTTCCTGGAGGTTGATCGCCGCGTCCACCTTCGGCCGCAGGACCCGGTCCAGCCGTTCGGGCGTCAGCGAGCCGAGGACGCCGTCGTCGACCACACCCGCGACGTGCACCACGCCCCGCAAGGGTGTCTCGGTCGGTATCTCGGCGAGGACGGCGGCCAGCGCGTCCCGATCGGCGGCGTCACAGGCCCGGATCACCACTTCGGCGCCGAGCGCGGTGAGTTCGGCTTCGAGTTCGGGGGCGTCGCCACCGCGGCTGAGCAGCCACAGATGCCGCACGTCGTGGCCGGTCACCAGATGCCGGGCGAGCAGTCCGCCGAGGGTGCCGGTGCCGCCGGTGATCAACACCGTGTCGTCCGGACCGAACACCGGGCCTTCAGTCTCCAGATCCGACGACGCCCGCACCAGCCGCGGCGCTCTCAACCGTCCTTTTCGGACGGACAGTTCCGGTTCGCCCGCGGCCACCGCGGACGCGAGTACGGGACCGGCGCTGTCATCGGTGTCAAGCAGGATCAGCCGGTCCGGGTTCTCCGATTGCGCCGAGCGGACCAGTCCCCACACCGGCGCGACGGCGAGATCGGGAAGCTCGCCGTCGTCCACCGGCACCGCGCCGCGGGTCAGCAGGACCAGCGTGGTCTCGGTGAACCGCGGGTCGGCCAGCCAGTCCTGGAGCAGTTTGAGCACCCGGGTGGTCGTGCCACGCACGTCGGCGGCGAGGTCCCCGGACCCGTCCGCCGTCACGGGGACGAAAACGACATCGGGCGTCTTCGCTCCGCCGTCGACAGCCGCGGCCAGTGCCGGAAGGGTGGCGTGGACGTCGTCCAGCCCGAACGCGGCGTCGCCGATCAGCGCCCAGTCCGTCCGGGCGGACTGTCGCGGAGCGACGTCCTCCCATTCGACGGCGTACAAGGAATCCAGGCTCGCGCCGCGCGCCAGCGACAACTGCCCTGCCGAGATCGGGCGGGCCAGCAGGGAATCGACCGAGACGACCGGCGTGCCCTCGGCGTCGGTGGCGGTGAGGCTGACGCGGTCCGTCGCGGCGTCGACGACCAGCCGCACGCGCAGGCTCGACGTCGCCGACGGCGTGACCGTCACCCCGCTCCAGGAGAACGGCAGGGTCGTCCGGCCGTCCTCGCCGGGCGCGCCGATGCTGACCGCGTGCAGGCTCGCGTCGAGCAGGGCGGGATGGACACCGAACCGGTCCGGCCGGACCTCCGGCCGGAGTGCGACCTCGGCGAAGACCTCGTCTCCGCGCCGCCACACCCCCCGCAGGCATTGGAAGGCCGGGCCGTAGTGGTAACCCTGGTCGGCGAGTCCGGCGTAGACACCGTCGAGCGGGATTTCCTCGGCGTCGGCGGGCGGCCATTCGACCGGTCCTTCGGGGTTGGCCCGCGCCGGGCCGAGGACCCCGGTGGCATGGCGGGTCCACGACCGCTCCCCGAGCCGGGAGGAGATGGCCACCGTCCGCTTGCCGTCCGCGTCCGGCGCGCCGACGTTGACCTGGACCCGGACGGCGTCCTTGCCGGGAAGGACCATCGGCGCCTGGAGCGTCAGTTCCTCGACAGTGCCGCATTCGACGACGTGCCCGGCGTGCGCGGCGAGTTCGAGCAGAGCCGTTCCGGGCAGCAGGACCGTACCCATGATCGCGTGATCGGCCAGCCACGGGTGGGTGCGGGTGGACAGGCTCCCGGTCAGCACCACGGCGTCGGAGTCCGCGAGGGTGACGACAGCGCCGAGCAGCGGATGGTCCGCCGGGGTCTGGCCGGCTTCGGCCGCGTCGCCGGGCCGGTCGTCACGCTCCAGCCAGTAACGCCGGTGGCCGAACGGGTACGTGGGCAGACCGGTCGCGACCGGGCCCTCCCCCAAGATCTCGGCCCAGTCCGGCGTGACACCGGCCGTGTAAGCGCGTGCCAGCGCTTTGACGAAAGCGGTGCGGCCGGCGGAATCCCGCGTCAGTGTCGGCAGGACCGCCATGCCGGATCCCGCGGCCTCCAGGCATTCCTGGATCGGCACGGTGAGCGCGGGATGCGGGCCGACCTCGATGAAGGGACCGTATCCCTCCTTCGCCAGCACGGTGACGGAGTCGGCCAGCCGCACCGTCCCACGCAGGCTCTCGAACCAGTAGCCGCCGGTCAGTTCGGCTCCGGGAACCCAAGCCGCGCGGGCGGTCGAGAACAGGGGGACGTCACCGGCCACCGGCGCGATGTCCGCCAGCATCGGCGCGAACTCATCTCGGATGGCTTCCACCTGCGAGGAATGCGACGCGTAATCGATCGGGACGAGCCGGGCTCGCACCCCTTCGGCCGTGCGGGCGGCCACGAAACCGGCCACCGCCTCGACATCGCCCGTGACCACTGTCGAGTGAGGACTATTGACCGCTCCGATCTCGACGCCGTCGGCGAGTTCGATCTCGCTCGAAGGCAAGGACACGGACGCCATGGCGCCGGTACCGGCCAGCGACATCAGCACCCGGGACCGCAGTGCGACGACCTTGACGGCATCCGCCAGCGACAAGGCTCCAGCGACACACGCCGCCACGACCTCACCGAGAGAATGTCCCACCACCGCGGCGGGAGTCACGCCGTACGAACGCCACAGAGCGGCCAGCGACACCATCACGACGAACAACGCGGGCTGCACGACATCCGCCCGCTCCACCGACGGCGCGCCATCGACACCCCGAAGGACGTCCACAAGCGACCAATCCACCCAACGGCGCAATTCCTGATCACACTCTGTCAGCCGCTCAGCGAACACCGGCGACGCATCCAGCAACTCGACACCCATCCCCAGCCACTGCGCACCGTAACCCGGGAACACGAACACCGGCCGCGAACCCCGGGCCACCCCGGTCACCCCCGGCCCTCCCTCGGCCAAGGCACGCAAGCCGGACACGAACTCCTCCGGCGAAGAACCCACCACGGCCGCCCGATGCGGTAGCGAGGCCCGCGAACCCGCCAGCGCACGCGCCACCCCGGCAATGTCCACATCGGACTCGTCCGCGAAGTCCGCCAGCCGACCGGCCAGCGACTTGAGGGCTTCACCGTCCCGCGCCGAGAACACCCACGGCACGACACCGGGTGAACTCGCCGGAACGGACTCGATCTCCGGGGCCTGCTCCAAGATCACATGCGCGTTCGTCCCGCTGATCCCGAACGACGACACCCCCGCGCGCCGCGTGTCCCCGGTCCACTCCCGTGCCTCGGTCAGCAACGACACCGCGCCCGCCGACCAGTCCACCTGCGACGTTGGCTCGTCGACGTGCAGGGTCGGCGGGAGCACACCATGCCGCATCGCCTGTACCATCTTGAGCACTCCGGCGATCCCGGCGGCGGCCTGCGTATGCCCGATATTCGACTTCACCGAACCGAGCCACAGTGGACGATCGGCCGGACGGTCTTGACCGTACGTCGCGAGCAGTGCCTGCGCCTCGATCGGATCACCCAGTTTCGTCCCCGTGCCGTGTGCTTCCACGACGTCGACCTGCTCCGCCGACAACCGCGCGTTGGCCAAGGCCGCCCGGATCACCCGCTGCTGGGAAGGACCGTTCGGCGCGGTGAGACCGTTCGACGCGCCGTCCGAGTTCACCGCCGAGCCACGTACGACGGCCAGCACCTGGTGTCCGTTGCGCCGCGCGTCGGACAACCGCTCCAGCACGATCATCCCGGCGCCTTCACCCCAAATGGTGCCGTCGGCCGCTTGGGCGAACGCCTTGCAACGCGCGTCGCCTGCCAGCCCGCGCTGCCTGCTGAAGTCGGTGAACACCGACGAATGCGGCATCACACACACCCCGCCCGCCAGCGCCAGCCCGGATTCGCCGCTGCGCAGCGACTGGACCGCGAGGTGGATCGACACCAGCGAGGACGAGCACGCGGTGTCGACCGACAGCACCGGGCCTTCGAGGCCGAGGGTGTACGCGATCCGCCCTGCCGCGATACTGCTGAGGTTTCCGTTGGAGAGGAAGGCTTCCAGCTCCGGCGACGGGGTATGGACGGTCCAGGCGTAGTCGTTGGTGATGATCCCGGCGAACACCCCGGTGGCGCTGCCGGACAGCGACCGCGGATCGATACCCGCCTGTTCCAGGGTTTCCCACGAGAGTTCCAGCAGAAGACGCTGCTGAGGATCCATCGCCACCGCCTCACGCGGCGAGATCCCGAAGAACGCGGGATCGAAATCGCCCGCGTCGTAAAGGAAACCGCCCTCGCGGACGTAGGTGGTGCCCGGCTGGTCGGGGTCCGGGTCGTAGATCCCGTCGAGATCCCAGCCGCGGTCGGCCGGGAAGCCGGAGATGGTGTCGACGCCCTCGCGCACCACGGTCCAGAACTTCTCCGGGGTGTCGGCACCGCCGGGGAACCGGCAGCTCATCCCGACGATCGCGATCGGTTCCCGTTCGGCCGCCTCGATGTCGGCGAGCCTGCGTCGGCTCTTGCGTAGTTCCCCGGTGACGAACTTGAGGTTCTGCAGCAGCTTGTCGTCGTTGGCCTGCGGGCTCACTGAACGCTCCCGAATTCTCGCTGGATGACGTCGAAGATCTCGTCCGCGGTCGCGTCACCGAGGTCGTCGCCGGTCTTGGGGTCGTGGGTGTCGGTCCATCTGTCGAGCACGGCTCGCAGGCGGCTGGTGATCCTGGCCGCGTCGGCGTCCGTCACGGCCGGTGCGGACAGCGCCGATTCCAGCCTGTCCACCTCGGCGAGCAGCTTGGCCGCCGGATCGGTGTCGTCGGCCATGTCCCGGTGCAGTGCCTCGGCCAGCGCCCGCGGGGTCGGATAGTCGAACACCAGGGTGGCGGGCAGCTTGAGACCGGTCGCGGTGCTCAGCCGGTTGCGGAGGTCGATCGCGGTCAAGGAGTCGAACCCGAGGTCCTTGAACGCCTTTTCCGGCTCGACCGGCTCAGTGCCGGGGTAGCCAAGGGTGAGGGCGGCGTGGGTCCGGACGGCCATGAGCAGGTCGTCGACTGTCCTTAGCAGACCTTCCGCCGCGGGCTCCTCGGTCTTGGCGGCGAACCCGGCCAGGAACGGGCCGCCGTATTCGGCCAGCACGGCGTGGTCGATGTTCATCGCGGCCACCACGGGTACGTCACCCGAGACGGCGGTGTCGAACAGCCGCAGGCCCTGCTCGTTCGACAGCGGCGTCATTCCCGAACGCCGGATCCGCGCGAGGTCGGCTTCGGCCAGGTGCCCGGTGATCCCGCTGGGCTGCTCCCACAGACCCCACTGGATCGACGTCGCCGCCAAGCCCTCGGCCCGCCGGTGAACCGCCAACGCGTCCAGGTAGCTGTTCGCCGCCGCGTAGCTCGCCTGGCCCGCGTCACCGAACAGACCCGCCGAGGACGAGAACAGCACGAACGCTGAGACGTCCTTGGCGTGTTCGTGCAGCAGCCAGGCCGCGTTCGCCTTGGGCTTCAGCACGCCCTCGACACGCTCTGGTGTCAGGGAGCCGACGACGCCGTCGTCCACGATTCCGGCGGTGTGCACCACGCCGGTGATCCGGAACCGGCCGAACAGGTCCTGGACCACTTCGCGGTCCGCGATGTCGCCCGAGACGACGTCGACCTGGGCACCCAGTCCGGACAGGTCCGAGACCAGGTCCTTCGCGCCCACGGCCTCCAGGCCGCGACGGCTGACCAGCACCAGCTCGCGCACGCCATAGGCGACCACCAGATGGCGGGCGACCAGCGCGCCGAGTCCACCCGTGCCGCCGGTGATCAGTACGGTGCCGTCCCCGAAACCGGCGACCCCGGCCGCCGGGGTGAGCGGGCCGAGCCGGCGCGCCAGCAGCTGTCCGTCCCGAACGGTCAGTTCGGGTTCGCCGAGCCCCACGAGGCGCGCGGCGTCCTCATCGGACAGCTCGTCATCGGAGCGCACTGAAACGAACCGATCGGGATGCTCCGCCTGTGCCGACCGCACCAAGCCACGGACCGCGGCCCCGTCGAGGTCGTCCCGAGTCACCACGACGACCGGTTCGGAGCCGGTCAAGGCTCGCTGAAGCGACTCCAGCGCCTCCGTCACGGACCCGGTCAACCGGAGAACGCTCGCATCGGACGCCACTCCGGTCGACGCGACGCCGGTCCATTCCACGCCGTACAGCCCGCCCACGGTGACTCCGGCACCCAGCCAGAACCGCTCTCGCTGGAAGGCGTACGTCGGCAGTTCGACGCGCCTTCCCCCGCGACCCGCGAACACCCCGGCCCAGTCCAGTTCCGCGCCACGGACGTGGGCCTCACCCAGTGCTTGGGTGAACGTCGCCACCTCGGACCGGTCCGGCCTGAGTGCGGGCAGGAACACCGCGTCCTCCGTACACGACCGCCCCATGCCCGACAGCACGCCGCCAGGACCGAGTTCGATCACCGTCGTCACCCCGTCGGCCACCATCGCCGCCACCCCGTCCGCGAACCGAACCGCTTGCCGCACATGGGAAACCCAATACTCCGGAGTACGGAGGTCGCCGGTGGTCACGACCGGGATTTCCGGCGCATGGAACGTCAGTTCCCGCGCCACCGCGCGGAACTCGTCGAGCATCGGCTCCATCAAGTGCGAATGGAACGCATGACTCACCTGAAGCCGCTTCAGCCTCCGGCCCGCGAGTGCCCTCTCCACCAAGGCGACCGCGGCCTCGTCACCGGAGACCACCACCGACGTCGGACCATTCACCGCGGCAATGTCCACACCGGACACCAACACGTCGGCGACCTCGGCTTCCGTGGCTTCGACGGCGAGCATTGCCCCACCTGTGGGCAACGCCTGCATCAACCGGCCCCGCGCCGCGACCAGCTTCGCGGCGTCCGCGAGCGACAGCACTCCCGCGACATGCGCCGCCGTCAGCTCGCCGATCGAGTGCCCCGCCAGCGCCTCCGGCTTCAATCCCCAGGACTCGGCCAGCCGGAACAACGCCGTCTCCACCGCGAACAACCCGGCCTGCGTGAACACCGTCTGATCCAGCAACTCCGGCCGCTCGAACACAACCTGCCGGATCGGCTCCGGCAGAGACCGGTCCAACTCGGTGCACACCGCGTCGAACGCCTCCCGGAACACCGGGAACGCGTCGTACAGCTCACGACCCATACCGAGCCGCTGAGCACCCTGACCAGTGAAAACGACCGCGAGCTTACCCGCGACGACGGACCCCCGGACCAGCGCCGGATGTGCCTCCCCCGCCGCCAAAGCCGCCAGCCCGGCCCGCACGTCTCCGGCGATCACGGCGCGGTGCTCGAACCGGGACCGCGACAACGCCAGCGACAATCCCACGTCCTCGGGAGCACCCGAAACCACGCGGATCCGGCCGGCTTGTTCCCGCAGCGCTCCGGCCGATTTCGCGGACAGGACCCAGGGCACGACGTCCGTCGTCACCACCGGTTCCACCACCTCCGGCGCGGATTCCGGTGCCTGCTCGAGAATCACGTGCGCGTTCGTCCCGCTGATGCCGAACGACGACACCCCGGCCCGCCACGGCCGGTCCACCTCCGGCCACGCCGACGGTTCGGTCACCAGCGAAACCGCCCCGGAGGACCAATCGACGTGCTCGGACGGCTTGTCGACGTGCAGTGTCTTCGGCACCGAACCGTGCCGCATCGCCTGCACCATCTTGATGATTCCCGCGACCCCCGCGGCGGCCTGCGTATGCCCGATGTTCGACTTCACCGAACCGAGCAGCAGCGGGCGGTCTTCGGGACGGCCCTGGCCGTAGGTCGCGAGCAAGGCCTGCGCCTCGATCGGATCACCGAGGCGGGTACCCGTGCCGTGTGCCTCCACGACGTCCACCTCGGCCGCCGAGACCCCGGCGTCGGCCAGCGCCTGCTGGATGACCCGCTGCTGGGAGGGGCCGTGGGGAGCGGTCAGCCCGTTGGACGCGCCGTCCTGATTCACCGCGGAGCCACGGACCACGGCCAGGACTTCGTGGCCGTTCGCGCGGGCGTCGGACAGCCGTTCGAGCAGCACCAGGCCGATGCCCTCCGACCAGCCGGTGCCGTCGGCCGCGTCGGCGAACGGCTTGATCCGGCCGTCGGGGGCCAGCCCGCGCTGACGTGAGAAGTCCACAAAGGTCTCCGGGCTCGCCATCACCGTCACCCCGCCGGCGAGAGCGAGAGTGCTTTCCCCTCGCCGCAACGAGTGCACGGCCAGGTGCAGTGCGACGAGCGACGACGAACAGGCGGTGTCCACCGAGACCGCCGGGCCTTCGAGGCCCAGCGTGTAGGAAACCCGGCCGGACGCGACACTGCCCGCGTTGCCGGTGCCGATGTACCCTTCGGCACCGGCGGGTGCCTGGTCGGTGGTGAGCACGTAGTCGGAGCTCATCACGCCGGCGAATACCCCGGTCCGGCTGCCACGCAACGAAATCGGATCGATTCCCGCGCGTTCGAGCACCTCCCAGGACGTTTCGAGAAGCAACCGCTGCTGCGGGTCCATCGCCAGTGCCTCACGCGGCGAGATCCCGAAGAACTCCGCGTCGAAGTCGCCGGCGTCGTGGACGAACCCGCCGTGGCGGACGTAGCTCGTCCCGCGATGGTCGGGGTCCGGGTCGAACAGCGCGGCCACGTCCCAGCCGCGGTCGGCGGGGAACGGGGAAAGCCCATCTCCGCCGCGAGCCAGCAGGTCCCAGAGGTCTTCCGGGGAACTGACCCCGCCGGGCAGGCGGCAGCTCATCCCGACGATCGCGATGGGCTCGTCGGCGGCCGTCGCGGGTCCGGACTCCTCGGCCGCGGCCACCTCACCGGACAGCTCGCCGGTCAGGAATTCCGCCAGCGTCCGCGGTGTCGGATAGTCGAACACCAGCGTGGCGGGTAGTTTGAGGCCGGTCGCGGTACCGAGCCGGTTGCGGAGGTCGATCGCGGTCAGCGAGTCGAAACCGAGGTCCTTGAACGCCTTCTCCGCCGCGACGGACTCGGCCGAGGGGTGCCCCAGCGTGACCGCGGCCTGGGTACGCACGACCGCGAGGAGATCGTCGAGCGTCCTGATCGGCGCGTCCGGGGTCGCCGTCCCGGTGGTGGCGACGAAGCCTGCCAGGAACGGGCCGCCGTGTTCGGCCAGCACGGCGTGGTCGATGTTCATCGCGGCCACCACGGGCAAGCCGCCCGAGACGGCGGAATCGAACAACCGCAAGCCCTGCTCGTCCGAAAGCGGGGTCATCCCCGAACGCCGGATGCGCGCGAGGTCGGCGTCGGTCAGCTGCCCGGTGATCCCCGTCGCCCGTTCCCACAAGCCCCACTGAATCGACGTCGCCGCTTTCCCTTCGGCCCGCCGGTGCACCGCCAACGCGTCCAGATAACTGTTCGCCGCCGCGTAACTCGCCTGCCCGGCGTCACCGAACAGACCCGCCGACGACGAGAACAACACGAACGCCGACACCTCCCCGGCGTACTCGTGCAGCAGCCAGGCCGCGTCCGCTTTCGGCGACAAGACACGCTGAACACGTTCGGGCGTCAGGGATCCGACGACGCCGTCGGCCACGATCCCGGCGGTGTGCACCACACCGGTGATCTCGAACCGGCCGAACAACTCCCGGACCACTTCGCGATCCGAGATGTCCCCCGCCACCACGTCCACCCGTGCACCCAGCCCGGACAGCTCCGCGACCAGATCCGTCGCACCAGCGGCTTCCGGACCGCGACGGCTCACCAAGACCAGGTCACGCACGCCGTACGCGAGCACCAGATGCCGGGCCACCAACGCACCCAGCCCACCGGTACCGCCGGTGATCAGCACCGCGCCGTCCCCGAACCCGGCGACCCCGGCCGCCGGGGAAACCGACCCCAGCCGACGCGCCAGCACCCGGCCGCCGCGAACCGCCAGTTCGGGTTCGCCGAACCCCGCGAGACGCGCGGCGTCCTCATCGGACAGCTCGTCATCCGACTCCACCAGCACGAACCGGTCCGGATGTTCCGCCTGTGCCGACCGCACCAGACCACGCAGCGCGGCGCCGCCGAGATCCGCCCGCGTCACCACGACAACCGGGTCAGTACCGGGCAGAGCCCGCTGAAGCGACTCCAGGCCCTCGACCACGGACCCGGTCAACCGGAGCACGTCGCCGTCGCTTTCACGACCAGCGCCTGCCTCGACCCAGTCGACCCCGTACAACCCACCCACCGAGACGCCGGAGCCAAGCCAGAACCGCTCCCGCTGGAACGCGTACGTCGGCAAGTCGACCCGGCGCGCGCCACGGCCTGCGAACACTCCTGCCCAGTCCAGGTCCGCGCCACGCACGTGAGCCGCACCCAGCGCCTGGGTGAAGGACACCACCTCGGACCGGTCAGACCGCAACGCGGGCAAGAACACCGTGTCCTCCGTGCACGACTGCCCCATTCCCGACAGGACACCGCCGGGACCGAGCTCGATCACCGTCGTGACGCCGTCGGCCACCATCGCCGCGACCCCGTCCGCGAACCGGACCGCTTGCCGCACATGGGAAACCCAGTACTCCGGATCGCGAACGTCGCCAGTCGCCACGACCGGGATCTTCGGAGCATGGAACTCCAAGCTCTTCGCGACCGCTCGGAACTCGGCCAGCATCGGCTCTATCAGATGCGAATGGAACGCGTGGCTCACCTGCAAACGCTTGACCCGACGACCCTCGAAAGCCTTCTCTACCAAAGCAACCGCGGCCTCGTCACCGGAGACCACCACCGACGTCGGACCATTCACCGCGGCAATGTCCACACCGGACACCAACACGTCGGCGACCTCGGCTTCCGTGGCTTCGACGGCGAGCATCGCCCCACCTGTGGGCAACGCCTGCATCAACCGGCCCCGCGCCGCGACCAGCTTCGCGGCGTCCGGGAGCGACAGCACCCCGGCGACATGCGCCGCCGTCAGCTCGCCAATCGAGTGCCCCGCGACGAAGTCCGGTTTCAAGCCCCAGGACTCGGCCAGCCGGAACAACGCCGTTTCCACCGCGAACAACCCGGCCTGTGTGAACACCGTCTGATCCAGCAGATCCGACTGCTCGAACACCACGGCCCGCACCGGCACGTCCAGATACCGGTCCAGTTCGGCGCACGCGGCGTCGAAGGCGTCCCGGAACACCGGGAAGGCTTCATGGAGTTCGCGCCCCATCCCGAGTCGCTGCGCGCCTTGACCGGTGAACACCACCGCCAGTTTCCCGCCGGTCACCACGCCTTGGGTGACCGCGGGATCGGCGACCCCGGCGGCCAAGGCCTCCAGGCCACGCGCCACGTCGCCGGTGATCACCGCACGATGGTCGAACCTGGACCGCGACAGGGCCAGCGACAGGCCGACGTCCGCGGGGTTGGCTTCGGTGGCGATCGTCCGCAGCTTCTGGGCCTGGGCCCGCACTCCACGCTCGGTTCGCGCGGAGAGCACCCACGGTACGACGTCCGTCTTCACGGCCGGTATGTCCTGAGTGGACTCTTCTTCCCCGGCCTGCTCCAGGATGACGTGCGCGTTCGTGCCGCCGATGCCGAACGACGACACCCCCGCCCGCCACGGCCGATCCACACTCGGCCAGGGAACCTGCTCGGTCACGACCGACACGGCCCCGGCGGACCAGTCGATCCGGCTGGACGGCTTGTCGACATGCAGGGTCTTCGGGACCAGGCCGTGCCGCATCGCCAGCACTGTCTTGATGATCCCCGCGACACCGGCGGCGGCCTGCGTATGCCCGATGTTCGACTTCACCGAACCCAGCAGCAAGGGCCGCTCGGCCGGTCGATCCTGGCCGTAGGTGGAAAGCAGCGCCTCGGCTTCGATCGGATCGCCGAGCCGGGTACCCGTGCCGTGGGCCTCCACCACGTCGACGTCGGCGGCCTCGACACCGGCGTCGGCCAGCGCCTGCCGGATGACCCGTTGCTGCGAGGGGCCGTTCGGTGCCGTCAGGCCGTTCGACGCGCCGTCCTGGTTGACCGCGGAACCCCGCACCACCGCGAGGACCCGATGCCCGTTCGCCCGCGCGTCCGACAACCGCTCCAGCAACAGCAGGCCGACGCCCTCGCCCCAGCTGGTGCCGTCCGCCGCTTCGGCGAACGGTTTGACCCGGCCGTCCGGGGCCAGACCGCGTTGACGGGAAAAGTCCACAAAGGTCTCGGGGCTCGCCATCACCGTCACGCCACCGGCCAGCGCGAGGCCGCACTCACCGCGACGCAACGCCTGTACGGCCCAGTGCAAGGCCACCAGCGAGGACGAGCAAGCGGTGTCCACCGTCACCGTCGGCCCCTCCAGACCCAACGAGTACGCGACCCGGCCGGAGGCGACACTTCCCGCGTTGCCGGTGCCGATGTAGCCCTCCAGACCCGGTGGTGCCTGGTCGGAACTCACGACGTAGTCGGAGCTCATCACCCCGGCGAACACCCCGGTCCGGCTGCCCCGCACCGAAACCGGATCGATCCCCGCACTCTCCAGCACTTCCCACGACGCCTCCAGCAGCAACCGCTGCTGCGGATCCATCGCCAACGCCTCACGCGGTGAGATCCCGAAGAACTCCGCGTCGAACTCGCCCGCGTCGTAGACAAAGCCGCCGGAACGGACGTAACTCGTCCCTCGGCGATCGGGGTCCGGGTCGAACAACGCACCGGTGTCCCAGCCGCGGTCGGCCGGGAACGCGGAGATCGCGTCGCCGCCGCCGGATACCAGGTCCCAGAGATCCGACGGCGAGCGCACTCCGCCGGGCAGACGGCAGCTCATCCCGACGATCGCGATCGGCTCGCTGGCCGCTTCGGTCAGCTGCCTGTTCTGCTGCTGCAGGCGGGCGACGTCCTTCAGCGACGCCCGCAACGCCTCGACAAGCTGTTTGTTGTTCGCCGCATCCATCACAGAAGTCCCCAGGTGGTGGTCAGTGGCCGGAGTTGCCGAGTGCCAGCCGGATCAGGTCGTCGGTTTCCATCGCGTCGATCTCTTCCGACGGCTCGGCCGAGGAAGGGCGCCCCTCCGGGGCCGCGAGGTCGAGCAGCAGGTCGAGCAGACCGGCGGAACGCAGCCTCGCCACCGGGATCCCGGCGAGCGCCGCCCGGATCCGGCCTTCCTCCGAGCCGTCCGCGGCGTCGTCATCCACGACGAGCCGTGACCGGAGATGGCTGGCGAGTTCTTCGGGGCTCGGGTAGTCGAAGACGAGGCTGGTGGGCAGCCGCAGCCCGGTCGCTTCGACCAGCCGGTTGCGGAGTTCGACGGCGGTGAGCGAGTCGAAACCGAGGTCCCGGAACGCACTCCCGTGGCGGACGGCGCTGTCGTCCCGGTGGCCGAGCACCGCCACGACCTGCCTTGTCACCAGTTCCGCCACGCTCGCGCGCTGTTCGTCCGGCGAAAGCTCCGCCAGCCGGTCCGCCAAGGACCGCACGGACTTGCTTTCGGCGGCGGCCCGGCGCCGGGGTGCCCGGATCAGGCCGCGCAGGAACGAAGACCGCCCGGCGTCGTGGGTCGCCAGCGTGCCGAGGTCGAGCCCGACCGGCGCGAGCACCGCCTCGGGCCGGCCGCACGCGACGTCGAACAGGTCGAAGGCGAGGCCAGTGGGCAAGGGCCGCATTCCGGCCTGCCGCAGGCGCTCGACGTCGGCTTCGGTGAGCTCCTGGGTCATCCCGGTGCGTTGTTCCCAGAATCCCCACTGCAACGAGGTCCCCGCCAGGCCGTTGGCCCGCCGATGCTGGGCCAGCGCGTCCAGGAACGCGTTGGCCGCCGCGTAATTGGCCTGCCCGGCCTCCCCGAACAACGCCGCCGCCGAAGAGAACACCACGAACAACGACAAGTCGCCGGTCAGTTCGTGGAGGTGCAGCGCGGCATGGGCCTTGGGGCCGAGCACCCAGTCCAGCCGCTCCGGCGTCATCGCACCAAATACGCCGTCGTCGAGCGAACCGGCCGTATGCACGACACCCGAGACGGGATGCTCGGCGAGCACCCTGGCCAGCTCCGCCCGGTCGGAGACGTCGCAGGCCTCGATGGTCACCCTGGCGCCCTGACCGGCCAGTTCGGCGGCCAGTTCGGTGGCGCCGTCGGCGTCCGGGCCGCGACGGCTGAGCAGCAGCAGATCCCGGACACCGTGGTGGCCGACCAGATGCCGGGCGACCAGCCCGCCGAGTGTGCCGGTGCCTCCGGTGATCACCACGGTCCCGTCGGCGGGGATACGCAGTGGCTCGGTCTCCGCCGACTTCGGCACGGACGCCAGCCGCCGGGCCAGCACGACACCGTCGCGTACGGCCAGTTCGGGCTCGCCGGTCGCGGCGGCCTTACGCACCAGCGTGTCCGGGACGGCGGCATCGTCGACGTCGACGAGGATCAGCCGGTCCGGGTTCTCCGCCTGGGCCGAGCGGATCATCCCGTGCACCGCCGCACCGGACAGGTCGCCGACGTCCTCCGACGGCGACGCCGCCACCGCGGAAGTGGTGACCAGAACCAGCCGCTCTTCGCTGTCGCCGGTCAGCCACGACTGCGTGATTTCGAGCGCCTGGTGGGTGGCCTCGGCCATCGTGCGTCCCGGCTCCAGCCGGACGATCCGGGCATCGTCGTCGGACGCGGTCGCGGGTACTTCGGTCCACACGACGCGGAACAGCGAGTCGTGCACCCCGCTCACGGCGGTCGCGAGTGCACCGATGCGGACGCCCGCCGCGGAGAGCACCGGCTCGTCGGTTTCGTCCGTGATCAAGAGCGCGAAGTCCCCGTCGGGGCGAGGCGAAAGCCTGGCACGCACTGCTGTCGCGCCGCCCGCGTGCAGCTGGACCTCTTGCCAGGCCACCGAAGTGCCGAGCACCTGGTCGAGCAGGACGGGATGCAACCCGAACGCGCTGCCGTCCAGCTCTTCCGGCAGCGCCGCTTCGATGACGTCGGCGTCACCGTCCACCACTGCCGCGAGGTTCCCGTCACCCAGATGTCCGGCGGCGTGGGAAATCCACGGCTGCCCCGCGACCCGCGAATGTACGCGCACCGGACGACCGTCCTCTTCGGACGCTCCGACGGTGACACGCAGATCGACGGCGGCATCCGCGGGAATAACCAGCGGTGCTTCGATCGTGAGGTCGCGCACCACGTCACAACCGACGTGATCACCGGCCGCGATCGCGAGTTCCAGGAATACGGTGGTCCCCGTCAGCCAGGGATGGGTCGACGCCGAAACCCGGCCGGTCAGCACGACACCGCCGGTGTCCGGCAGTTCCACCGCGGCACCCACCAGCGGATGCGGGCTCACCGCTTGCCCCAGCGCGGCGGGCTCCCCCGCTCCGCCCTGGCGTGCCAGCCAGAAACGCTCATGCTGGAAGGCGTAGGTCGGCAGCTCGATCTCGCGCCCGCCACGGCCCGCGAACACCCCGGCCCAGTCCAGCTCCGCACCGCGAACGTGGGCCTCGCCCAGCGCCTGGGTGAACGTCGCCACCTCGGACCGGCCGGACCTCAGCGCGGGCAAGAACACCGCGTCGTCCGTGCAAGCCTGACCCATCCCCGACAACACGCCACCAGGACCGAGCTCGATCACCGTCGTGACCCCGTCGGCCACCATCGCCGCCACCCCGTCCGCGAACCGAACCGCCTGGCGCACATGAGAAACCCAATACTCCGGATCGCGAACGTCACCGGTCGATACCACCGGGATCTTCGGAGCGTGGAACTCCAGGCTCTTCGCCACAGCATGGAACTCGGCCAGCATCGGCTCCATCAAGTGCGAATGGAACGCATGACTCACCTGAAGCCGCTTGACCCGACGACCCTCGAAAGCCTTCTCCACCAACGCAACCGCGGCCTCGTCACCGGAGACCACCACCGACGTCGGACCGTTCACCGCGGCAATGTCCACACCGGACACCAACACGTCGGCGACCTCGGCTTCCGTGCCTTCAACGGCCAGCATCGCCCCACCCGTGGGCAAGGCCTGCATCAGACGACCACGTGCGGCCACCAAGGTCGCGGCGTCCGCCAGCGACAGCACCCCGGCGACATGCGCCGCCGCCAGCTCACCAATCGAATGCCCCGCGACGAAGTCCGGCTTCACACCCCAAGACTCGGCCAGCCGGAACAACGCCGTCTCCACCGCGAACAACCCGGCCTGCGTGAACACCGTCTGATCCAGCAACTCCGGCCGCTCGAACACCACGGTCCGCACCGGCACGTCCAGATACCGGTCCAGTTCGGCGCACGCGGCGTCGAAGGCGTCCCGGAACACCGGGAAGGCTACATGGAGTTCGCGTCCCATCCCGAGCCGCTGAGCACCCTGACCAGTGAAAACGACCGCGAGCTTGCCGGTCTCGGTCCGTCGGACAGGCGTCTCGCCCGAGGCCAACGCGTCCAGCTCTCCGGTGATCACCGCCCGGTACTCGAACCGAGACCGCGCGGCCAGTGACCGGCCGAGATCGATCGGGTCGAGACCGGCCGCCGTCGCACACAGTTTCTTCGCCTGCGCCCGCAACGCCGGCTCGGTCTTGGCCGAAAGCACCCACGGCACGACGTCCGTCGTGACGACCGGTTCCGCCACCTCCGGCGTGGCTTCCGGCGCCTGCTCCAGGATCACGTGCGCGTTCGTGCCGCTGAGCCCGAACGACGACACCCCGGCCCGCCACGGCCGGTCCACCTCTGGCCAAGCCGACGGCTCCGTCACCAGCGAAACAGCACCGGCGGACCAATCGACATGGCTCGACGGCTCATCGACGTGCAGCGTCTTCGGCACCAGCCCGTGCCGCATCGCGAGGACCATCTTGATGACCCCGGCGACACCGGCGGCGGCCTGCGTATGCCCGATATTCGACTTCACCGAACCCAGCAGCAACGGCCGCTCGGCCGGACGATCCTGGCCGTAGGTCGCGATCAAGGCCTGCGCCTCGATCGGGTCACCGAGACGGGTTCCCGTCCCGTGGGCTTCGACGGCGTCGACCTCGCCGGGCACGACACCGGCGTCGGCCAGCGCCTGCTTGATGACCCGCTGCTGCGACGGACCGTTCGGCGCCGTCAACCCGTTCGACGCGCCATCGGAGTTCACCGCCGAACCCCGCACCACGGCCAGCACCCGGTGACCGTTCACCCGCGCGTCCGACAACCGCTCCAGCAACAGCAGGCCGACGCCCTCGCCCCAGCCGGTGCCGTCCGCCGCTTCGGCGAACGGCTTGATCCGGCCGTCGGGAGCCAGGCCACGCTGGCGCGAGAAGTCCACAAAGGTGTCCGGACTCGCCATCACCGTCACCCCACCGGCCAGCGCGAGCGTGCATTCACCACGCCGCAAGGACTGCACGGCCCAGTGCAACCCCACCAGGGAAGACGAGCAAGCGGTGTCGATCGAAACCGACGGCCCCTCGAAACCGAGCACATAGGACACTCGGCCGGATGCCACACTGCCGGAGTTCCCGGTCGCCAGATAGCCCTCGAGGTCGTCGGGTGCCGAACCACCGGCGGGGTGGTAGTCGGAGCTCATCACCCCGGCGAACACCCCGGTCCGGCTGCCCCGTAACGAAACCGGATCGATCCCCGCACTTTCCAGCACTTCCCACGACGCCTCCAGCAGCAACCGCTGCTGCGGATCCATCGCCACCGCCTCACGCGGTGAGATCCCGAAGAAGCCGGGATCGAAAGCACCGGCGTCACGCAGGAAACCGCCGACGTCGACATAGCTCGTCCCCGTTCTGGAGGACTCGCGATCGACGAGTTCGGCCAGGTTCCAGCCACGATCGGCGGGAAACGGGACGAGCCCGTCGCGTCCTTCGGTCAGCAGTCGCCACAGGTCTTCCGGCGACTCCACCCCGGCCGCGTACCGGCAGCTCATCCCGACGATCGCGATCGGATCGTCGGCGGCGCCCGCCACGACGGGACCGTCGACCGGCGCGGCGTCCCCGGTGATCTCGGCGACCAGATGTGCCGCCAGCGCCGCCGGTGTCGGGTAGTCGAAGACCAGCGTCGACGGCAAGGTCAGCTCGGTGGCGCCAGCCAGCCGGTTGCGGAACTCGACGGCGGTCAAGGAGTCGAAGCCCAGTTCCTGGAACGCCTGGTCCGCGACGACGGCGTCGGCCGTGGCGTGGCCGAGCACGATCGCGGCCTGCTGCCGCACCACGTCGAGCACGGCTGTGATCCGGTCCACATCGGACAGTTCACGCAGGCTTCGCGCGAGCGAGGAACCCTCGTGCTGAGTGACGCCGCTCGCCGCCCGTGGCCGGACCGTCGCCCGCACCAAGCCACGCAACAAGGCCGGTACCGGCGCCCGCAACGCCGTCAGATCCAGCGAGAGGGGCACGAGGACGGCGCGATCCGACGCGGCGGCCAGCGAGAAGAGCTCAAGACCTTCCTCGGTCGAGAGTGGTTTGGTGCCACCCCGTTCGATCCGCCGCAGGTCTTGTTCGGACAGATGGGTGGTCAGGCCGCTGCGCTCGTCCCAGAAACCCCAGGCCATCGACGTCGCCGCCAGCCCTCGCGCACGCCGGTGCTGGGCAAGGGCGTCGAGGAAGACGTTCGCCGCCGCGTAGTTGCCCTGTCCGGCCTCACCGAACACCCCCGCCGCCGACGAGAACAGGATGAACGCGGTCAGGTCGCCGGTGAGCTCGTGCAGGTTCAGCGCCGCGTCCACCTTGGGCCGTAACACGTCGGCGAGTCGTCGCGGCGTCAGGGAAGTGACGGTTCCGTCGTCGAGCACCCCGGCGGTGTGGATCACCGCCGTCACCGGATGTTCGGCGGGGACGAGTGCGAGGGCCGAGGCCAGCGCGTCCCGGTCCGCCGCGTCGCAAGCGGCGAAGGTGACGTCCGCGCCGAGCGCGACCAGATCCACTTCGAGTCCGGCCGCCGAGGCCGCGTCCCGCCCACTCCGGCTGACCAGCAGCAACCGCCGGACACCGTGCTCGGCGACGGCGTGCCGGGCCATCAGCCCACCCAGCCGTCCGGTCGCACCCGTGATCAGGACGGTCCCGTGCGCCGGCAGCACCGGCCGCGGCCCGGCGGCGGGCCGGGGAGCCCTGGCCAGACGCGGCACCGAGGCCACCCCGCCACGAAGGGCGAGCCGGGGTTCACCCGAGGCGACGATCGCCGCCAGCGTCGACGCCGAAACGTCGGCTGTGTCGGTGTCGACGAGCACGAACCGGCCCGGATGCTCGTTCTGCGCGGAATGCACGAGGCCCCACACCGGTGCGTTCGCCAGATCGGTGACGTCCTCGCCGGGACGGGTCGCCACCGCGCCTCGGGTGATCAGCACGAGCGGCGTCTCGTCGGCGCCCGCCAGCCGTTCCTGGACCAGGAGCAGCGCTTGCCGGGCGGCTTCACCCGGCGAGTCCGCCGGTGCGAGCCGGATGGTTTCGTACGGCGCGGAAACCTTGCCGTCCAACGTGACCGGGGTCCAGTCGAGCTGGAACAGCGACCGGTGCGCGCGGACGGCGGGGTTCGGGTACTCGCCGACGGTGACGGCGTCGGCGGTCAGCACCGGGGACCCGGCCGGATCCGCGATCACCAGCGAGAACCGGCCGTCTCCCAGTGTGGTCAAGGCCAGCCTGACCGCGGTCGCCCCGGTCCGGTGCAGCCGGATCCCGCGCCAGCCGACGGGGATCCCGACAAGGTCCGCCACCGCGTCGAGCAGCTCGGGGTGCAGGCCGAACGCGGCGTGCTCCTCGTCGCCGGACAAGGCCAGTTCGGCGAACACGTCGTCGCCGCGGCGCCAGACACCCGTGCCACCCGGCACGGCACCGGACGGCGGCCATGCGACCTGCCCGTCAGGTACCGGTCCGGCTTCCGTGCCGAGCAGACCGGTCGCGTGCCGGATCCAGGACTCGTCGGCGTCCTGCGAGTAGACGGCGATCCGGTGGTCCGGCTCGATCACCACGCGTACCGCGATCGCGTTGCCCACCATCGGCGATTCGACGTCGAGTTCGGCAACCCGAGCGCGTCCGGCGTGGTCGGCCGCCGTGACCGCGAGGTCGACGAGCAGTCCCGGTCCGTCCGACGGCGGTCGCGCGAGCGATCCGGTCGCCACCACGGTCTCGGTACCGGGAACCGTCATCACCGCCGCGAGGACCGGGTGGTCGATCGTGGTCAGGCCGAAGTCCGTGACGTCGGCGGCGCCGGTGGGAACGGGAAGCCAGTAGTGCTCGTGCTGGAAGGCGTAGGTGGGCAGGTCGACCTTCCGTGCGCCGGCGAAGATCCCGGCCGGGTCCAGGCTCGCGCCCCGGACGTGTGCCTGCCCCAGCGCCCGCGTGAAGGCGGCCACCTCGGGGCGCTCGGGACGCAGCACCGGCAGGAACACCGCGTCCTCCGTGCAGGACTGCCCCATCCCCGAGAGGACGGCGCCGGGGCCGAGTTCGACGACCGTGGTGACACCGTCGGCCACCATCGCGGCCACCCCGTCGGCGAAGCGAACCGGCTGCCGGACATGGGAAACCCAGTACTCGGGGTCGGTCAGCGCGTCGGTGACGATCGCGCCGGTCACGTTGGACACGACCGGGATCGACGGCTCGTGGAAGGTCAGGCTCGCCGCGACGGCCCGGAACGCGGCCAGCATCGGCTCCATCCGGTGCGAATGGAACGCGTGGCTGACCCGGAGACGGCGTACCCGGACACCCAGCGCGCTCCACAGGTCGCCGACCCTGGCCACCCGGTCCTCGTCACCGGACACCACCACCGAACGCGGGCCGTTGACGGCCGCGATGTCCACGCCCGGCAGCAGGGTCTCGATCACTTCCGCCTCGGTGGCCTCGACCGCGAGCATCGACCCGCCTTCGGGCAGCGCCTGCATCAGCCTGCCACGTGCGGCCACCAGCGCCGCCGCGTCGGCCAGCGAGAGCACCCCGGCGACGTGGGCCGCGACCAGCTCACCGATCGAATGCCCGGCGACCAGATCCGGGACGAACCCCCAGGATTCCGCGAGCCGGAACAACGCGACCTCGACCGCGAACAGCCCGGCCTGTGTGTACAGCGTCCGGTCCAGGAGGTCGGGACGTTCGAAGACCACGTCCCGCACGGGCACGTCGAGATGTCCGTCTAACTCGGCACAGGCAGCGTCGAAGGCGTCCCGGAAGACCGGGAAAACCTTGTAAAGCCGCCGTCCCATCCCCAGCCGCTGGGAGCCCTGGCCGGTGAACACCACGGCCACCTTGCCCGGCACCCGGACCCCCTCGGCGACCGCCGGATCGGGAGACCCTGTCGCCAGCGCGGCAAGACCCCGCCGCAGCTCGTCGCCGGTGCCGGTGAGTACGGCCCGGTGGTCGAACCGGGACCGGGCCGCCAGCGAGAGACCGACGTCGCGTGGGTCGAGGCCGGCGGCCGAGCCCAGTTTCGCCGCCTGCGCCCGCAAAGCCCGTTCGGACTTGGCCGAGAGGATCCACGGCACGACCTCGGCCGGGGCCGCGGTCTCGGGCACCGTCTCCGGTTCCGGGGCCTGCTCCAGGATCACATGGGCGTTCGTGCCGCTGAGCCCGAAGGAGGACACACCCGCACGCCACGGCCGGTTCACCGACGGCCACGCGTGCGGCTCCGACAGCAACTCCACCGCACCGGCAGACCATTCGACGTGACTCGACGGCTTGTCGATGTGCAGTGTCTTCGGCAGGACGCCGTGCCGCATCGCGAGCACCATCTTGATGATCCCCGCGACACCGGCGGCGGCTTGGGTGTGCCCGATGTTCGACTTCACCGACCCAATCCACAGTGGACGCTCCGGCGCCCTTTCCCGGCCGTAGGTCGCGAGCAGCGCCTGGGCTTCGATCGGGTCACCCAGTGTCGTCCCGGTGCCGTGTGCTTCCACCGCGTCGACGTCCGAGGCCGTGACCCCGGCGTCCGCCAGCGCCTGCCGGATCACCCGCTGCTGCGAAGGCCCGTTCGGTGCGGTCAGACCGTTCGACGCGCCGTCCTGATTCACCGCCGAACCCCGTACCACGGCCAAGACCCGGTGCCCCTTGGCGCGGGCGTCCGACAGCCGCTCCACCAGCAGGACGCCGACGCCTTCACCCCAGCTGGTGCCGTCGGCCGCTTCCGCGAACGGTTTGCAGCGCCCGTCAGTAGCCAGGCCACGCTGCCGGGAGAAGTCCACAAAGGTCTCCGCGCTGGCCATCACCGTCACGCCACTGGCGAGCGCGAGGTCGCATTCGCCACGCCGCAACGATTGCACGGCCCAATGCAGTGCGACAAGCGACGAGGAGCAGGCGGTGTCCACCGACACGGCGGGTCCTTCGAGACCGAGCACATAGGACACCCGGCCGGACGCCACGCTGCCGGACGTGCCGGTGCTCAGATAACCTTCCAGGTCTTCGGGAACCGAGCGCAGGTTTGGGAAGTAGTCGGTGGCCATCACGCCGGTGAAGACGCCGGTCCGGCTGCCCCGCAACGAAACCGGGTCGATCCCCGCGTTCTCCAGCACCTCCCAGGACGTCTCCAGCAGCAGGCGCTGCTGCGGATCCATCGCCAGCGCCTCACGCGGCGAGATCCCGAAGAAGCCCGCGTCGAATCCGGCCGCGGTGTGCAGGAACCCGCCCTCACGCACGTAGGTCGTCCCCCGCCGCTCCGCGTCCGGGTCGAACAGCCCCTCGACATCCCAGCCACGATCGGCCGGGAACGGCGAGATCCCGTCGCGGCCTTCGGCGAGGAGATCCCACAACTCCTCCGGGGACGCCACGCCACCGGGCAGACGGCAGCTCATGCCGACGATCGCGATCGGCTCGTCGGTCGCCGTGACCCCGGCCCGCACGAGCACCTCGGCGGGCTCCCCCACCAGTTCGGTGATGAGGAACCCGGTCAGCGCCAGCGGGCTCGGGTAGTCGAACACCAGGGTGGCTGGCAGTTTCAGGCCGGTCGCGGCGGTCAGCCGGTTACGCAGGTCGATCGCGGTCAGCGAGTCGAAACCCAGCTCCTTGAACGCGCGGCCCGGTTCGACGGCGTCCGCCGTTCCCCCGACGACCACCGCCACCTGCGCCCGGACCAGTTCGAACACCAGACCCGTGCGTTCGGCGGGGGCGGCCGCGGCCACGCGCTCGGCGAACGTCGACACCGGCGCACGCGTGCCCGCCCTCCGCCGCACCGGCCTGGTGACCAGCTCACGGAGCAGGGGCGAGGCCTCCGGCGCCGTCCGCAGGGCCGAGAAGTCCATGCGCATCGGGGCGAGTACCGGTTCCGGCCGCCCGACCGCCGAGGAGAACAGCGAGAGCGCGTCGCCGGTCTCCAGCGGCAGGCTTCCCTTGCGTGCCAAGCGTTCCAGATCCGCGTCCGTCAGACCCGCGGTGATCCCGCTGCGGTGTGCCCAGAATCCCCACTGCAGTGACGTGGCCGGCAGGCCCAGTGCTTGCCGGTGTTCGGCCAGTGCGTCGAGGTAGGCGTTCGCGGCCACGTAGCTGCCCTGTCCGGCGTCACCGAATACGCTGGCCGCCGAAGAGAACAGGACGAAGGCCGCGACGTCCGTGGCGTATTCGTGCAGGTACCAGGCCGCGTCGGCCTTCGGCGCGAGCACGTTGGTGATCCGCTCGGACGTGAGCGATTCGAGCACGCCGTCGTCGACCACGCCGGCGGTGTGCACCACACCCGTGATGCGGAAGCGGGCGAACAGGTCTCGCACCGCGGCGCGATCCGCGACGTCGGCGGCGACGATCCGGACCGTGGCACCCGCCGCGGTCAGCTCCGCCGTCAAGTCCGCGGCACCGGCCGCGTCCGGACCGGACCGGCTGACCAGGACGAGCTCCCGGACACCGTGCCCGGCGACCAGCCTGCCTGCCACCAGCGCGCCGAGCCCGCCCGTGCCACCGGTCACCAGGACGGCACCGTCGCCGAAGTCGGCGGCGCCGGCGGACGCCGTCACCCTGCTCAGCCGTCGAGCGAACACCCTTCCGTTACGCACGGCCAGTTCCGGCTCATCCAGTTCGGCGAGTCCGGCCAGCCACTCGTCGGAGACCTCGGTGCCCGGGCCGGTGTCGGCCAGGACGAACCGGCCGGGATGCTCGGCCTGCGCCACGCGCACCAGCCCGCGGAGCACCGCACCGTTCAGATCCGAGGTCACCACGACCAGCCTGCCGGTTCCGGACAGCTTGTCCTTGACCAGTTCCAGGGCCTGCGCGGCCACGGCGCTCGGCGAGCCTTCCCCGTGCTCGAAACGCAGGACCTCCGCCGTGCCAGGCGTAGGCGGTGCGATTTCACGCCACTGGGTGGTGAGCACCTCGCCACCGGACACCGTCGGCGTATGGGTCCCCACTGTCAGCGAATCCGCGGAGAAGACGACCTCACCGGACTCGTCGGTGAGCACAACGGAGAAGTCGCCGGGCCCGGTCGCGGTCAAGCCCGCGCGAACGACTGTCGCACCCGAGGTACGCAACACGATGTTCTTCCAGCGCACCGGGCTTCCCGCCAAGGCTGCGACGCCGTCCACAAGGGACGGATGGATGCCGAAGCCGTCCGGTTTCACGCCCTCGTCCAGCGCGATCTCGGTGACCGTCTCGGCATCGCGCGGTGTCTCCGTGCGCGTCGCCCGGCCAAGCAGTCCTGTCGCGTGCCGGCTCCAGGGCTCGTCGCCTGCTTGCGAGTAGACCGCGACCTTGCCACCCGATTCGGCGACCACCCGCAGGTCGACCGGCCGATCGGGGTTCGGCAACGGGGTCTCGATCGTGAGGTCTTCGACGAGGTCGAAGCCCAAGTGGTCCCCGGCCGCGATGGCCAGTTCGACGAGGACACCACCGGACGAGCCGGTCAGCCAGGGCTGTGTGGCCGACGAAAGCCTGCCGGTCAGCACGACCCCACCCGATCCCGGCAGGTCGACGACGGCGCCGACGAGCGGATGCGGGCTGGCGGCCTGTCCCAGCTCACCCGGCCTGCCGGTACCCGCCTGCCTGCCCAGCCAGAAGCGCTCACGCTGGAAGGCGTACGTCGGCAGGTCGATCCGCCGCCCCCCGCGGCCTGCGAAGACCCCGGTCCAGTCGAGTTCGACACCCCGCGTATGCGCCTGACCGAGCGCCTGCGTGAATGCCGCCGTCTCCGGGCGATCGGTGCGCAGCGCGGGAAGGAACACCACGTCGTCCGTACAAGCCTGACCCATGCCCGAAAGCACACCGCCGGGGCCGAGCTCGATCACCGTCGTCACGCCGTCGGCCACCATCGCCGCGACACCGTCGGCGAACCGGACGGCTTGGCGCACATGGGAAACCCAATACTCCGGATCGCGGACGTCACCGGTGGACACGATCGGGATCTTCGGCGCGTGAAACGTCAGTTCCCGTGCCACGGCACGGAATTCGTCCAGCATTGGTTCCATCAGGTGCGAGTGGAACGCGTGGCTCACCCGCAAACGCTTGATCCGGTGACCCTCGAAAATGCCTTCCAGCTCGGCGATCCCGGCCTCATCACCGGACACGACCACCGACGTCGGGCCGTTGACCGCGGCAATGTCCACACCGGACACCAGCGCGTCGGCAACCTCGGCCTCCGTGGCTTCGACCGCCAGCATCGCCCCACCCGTGGGCAAAGCCTGCATCAGACAACCACGTGCGGCCACCAGCTTCGCGGCCTCCGGGAGCGACAGCACTCCGGCGACGTGCGCGGCCGCCAGCTCACCAATCGAATGCCCGGCGAGAAGATCGGGCTTCAGCCCCCAGGACTCGGCCAACCGGAACAACGCGACCTCGACGGCGAACAACCCGGCCTGGGTGAACATCGTCCGGTCCAGCAGTTCCGGCCGTTCGAAGACGACCTGCCGGACCGGCTCGGGTAGATACCGGTCCAGCTCCGCACACACCGCGTCGAAGGCGGTCCGGAACACCGGGAACGCCTCGTACAGCTCACTTCCCATACCGAGTCGCTGCGCGCCCTGTCCGGTGAACACCACGGCCAGTTTGCCCGCGACCGCGGTCCCTTGTGCCAGCGCGGGATGGGCCTCCCCTACCGCCAAAGCCGCCAGCGCTTCCGGCATGTCGCCGGTGATCACGGCACGGTGCTCGAACCGGGACCGCGACAAAGCCAGCGACAGACCGGTATCCACCGGATCCGCGGCCGACGTCAGCCGCGTCGCCTGTGCTCGCAGCCCCGCCTCGGACTTCGCCGACAGCACCCAAGGAACGACGTCCGTCGAGACGACCGCAGTGTCCGAAGTGGACACTTCCGGCTCGGCCTGCTCGATGATCACATGCGCGTTCGTCCCGCTGATCCCGAACGACGACACCCCCGCCCGGCGCGGCCGATCCACGCTCGGCCAGCCCCGTTTCTCGGTCAGCAACTCGACCGCACCGGCCGACCAGTCGACCTGACTCGACGGCTTGTCGACGTGCAACGTCTTCGGCAGGACGCCATGCCGCATCGCGAGCACCATCTTGATGATGCCCGCGACACCGGCGGCGGCCTGCGTATGCCCGATATTCGACTTCACCGAACCCAGCAGCAGCGGGCTCCCGGTCCGGTCCCGGCCGTAGGTGGCCAGCAACGCCTGCGCCTCGATCGGATCACCCAGCCGCGTACCGGTTCCGTGCGCTTCGACCACGTCGACGTCCGCGGCAGCGACACCGGCGTCCGCCAGCGCCTGCCGGATCACCCGCTGCTGAGAAGGCCCGTTCGGTGCTGTCAGACCGTTCGACGCGCCGTCCTGATTCACCGCCGAACCCCGCACCACGGCCAGGATCCGGTGCCCGTTGGCCTCGGCGTCCGACAGCCGCTCCAGCAGGAGCAGGCCGGCACCCTCACCCCAGATGGTGCCGTCGGCCGCGTCGGCGAACGGCTTGCAGCGCCCGTCAGGGGCCAGGCCGCGTTGCCGGGAAAAGTCCACAAAGGTATCCGGGCTTGCCATCACCGTCACACCACCGGCCAGGGCGAGGCCACATTCACCACGCCGCAACGACTGCGCCGCCAGATGCAACGCGACGAGCGACGACGAACAAGCCGTGTCCACCGAAACCGCGGGCCCCTCGAAGCCCAGCGCGTAGGCGACCCTGCCGGACGCGACACTGCCGGACATGCCGGTGCTCAGATAGCCTTCCAGCTCCTCGGGTACCGACTGCAGGCTCGGGAAGTAGTCCGAGCTCATCACCCCTGCGAACACCCCGGTCCGGCTGCCCCGCAACGAATCCGGGTCGATCGCCGCGCTCTCCAGCGCCTCCCACGACGTCTCCAGCAGCAGGCGCTGCTGCGGATCCATCGCCAGCGCCTCGCGGCGGGAGATACCGAAGAAGTCCGTGTCGAAGTCGGCGACGTCGTGCAGGAAGCCGCCCTCGCGGACATACGTGCTGCCGTACCGCTCGGGGTCCGGGTCGAACAGGCCGTCCAGATCCCAGCCGCGATCGGCCGGGAACGGTGAGATCCCGTCGGCTCCGGCCGTGAGCAGACGCCACAGGTCTTCGGGTGACGCCACGTTCCCGGGGAACCGGCAACTCATCCCGACGATGGCCACGGGCTCGTCACCGGTGACGGTCACGGTGGGCACGTCGGCGACATCCTGGCTGGTGCCGTTCAGCTCCGTGATCAGGAATTCCGCCAGCAGGCGCGGCGTCGGATAGTCGAACACCAGCGTCGTCGGCAGATTGAGCCCGGTCGCGGTGTTCAGCCGGTTACGCAGGTCGACCGCGGTGAGCGAGTCGAATCCCAAGTCCTTGAACGCCTTTTCGGCCGCCACCGCGTCGGCGGAGGCGTGGCCCAGCGACACCGCGGCCTGCGCGCGCACCACCGCCAGCACGTCGTCGTAAGTCCTGATC
Organism: Amycolatopsis sp. NPDC051071; assembly: GCF_040682875.1. Classification (NCBI taxonomy): domain Bacteria; kingdom Bacillati; phylum Actinomycetota; class Actinomycetes; order Pseudonocardiales; family Pseudonocardiaceae; genus Amycolatopsis; species Amycolatopsis sp. NPDC051071. Next base: position 28,568 of record NZ_JBFBBY010000037.1, read on the forward strand.
GGACTCTCCGCGACGGTTTTCTCTTTCTTGGTGGCGAATCCGGCCAGGAACGGGCCCGCGTGCCCGGCCATCGCCGCCTCGTCGAGGTTCATCGCCGCCACCACGGGCAGACCACTCGACACCGCGGCACCGAACAACCGCAACCCGGTTTCGGTGGACAACGGCGACATTCCCGAACGGCGGATGCGTGCGAGGTCGGCGTCGGTCAGGTGCCCGGTGATCCCGGTGGCCTGGTCCCACAGGCCCCATTGGATCGAGGTCGCCGCTTTCCCTTCGGCCCGACGACGCATCGCCAACGCGTCCAGATAACTGTTCGCCGCCGCGTAACTCGCCTGCCCGGCGTCACCGAACAGACCCGCCGACGACGAGAACAACACGAACGCCGACACCTCCCCGGCGTACTCGTGCAGCAACTGGGCCGCGGACGCCTTCGGCCGCATCACCGCCTCGACCCGCTCCGGCGTCAACGCACCGACGACACCGTCGTCCACGATCCCGGCGGTGTGCACCACGCCGGTGATCCGGAACCGGCCGAACAGCTCGCGAACGACGTCGCGATCCGCGACGTCACCGGCCACGACGTCGACCTGGGCGCCCAGTCCGGACAGCTCCGCGACCAGTTCTTCGGCGCCCGGCGCCGCCGGACCCCGACGGCTCACCAAAACCAGCTCACGCACGCCGAACGCGACCACCAGACGCCGGGCGATCAACGCGCCAAGCCCACCGGTACCGCCGGTGATCAGCACCGCGCCGTCACCGAAGTCGGCGACACCACCGGCAGGCGAGACAGACTTCAGTCGGCGCGCCAGTACCCGCCCACCGCGAACAGCCAGTTCCGGCTCGCCCAGCCCGCCGAAGCGGACCGCTTCCGCGTCGGAAAGGTCGACGTCCGACTCCACCAGCACGAACCGGTCCGGATGTTCCGCCTGCGCCGACCGCACCAGACCGCGGACCGCGGCGCCGTCCAGCTCGCCGGTCACCAGCACGACCCGCTCGGAACCCGCCAGAGTCCGCTGCACCAGCTCCAAACCCTCGACCACGGAACGACCCAGCCGGACGACACGGGCGTCCGGCGCGTTCGCGGCGCCGGAAGCGGCCTCGACCCACTCCACGTCGTACAGCCCACCCGACGGCGCCGGGCCCGCCGACAACCAGAACCGCTCGCGCTGGAACGCGTACGTCGGCAGCTCGATCCGGCGACCGCCGCGGCCGGCGAACACGCCGTCCCAGTCGAGTTCCGCGCCGCGTACGTGGGCGTCGCCGAGCGCCTGGGTGAAGCTCAGCACCTCGGACCGGTCCGCACGCAGCGCGGGCAGGAAGACGGCCTCGTCGGTGCACGACCGTCCCATCCCCGACAGCACCCCGCCGGGACCGAACTCGATCACCGTGGTGACGCCGTCGGACACCATCGCGGCGACACCGTCACCGAACCGGACGGCCTGGCGGACGTGCGAGACCCAGTACTCCGGGTCGAGCAGCTCCGCACCGGCGATCGCACCGGTCACATTGGACACCACCGGGACGGCGGGTTCGGCGAACGTCATCACCCGGCTGTGCCAGCGGAACTCTTCGAGCATCGGTTCCACGAGGTGGGAGTGGAACGCGTGGCTGACGCGCAGCCGCCGGGTCCGGCGGCCTCGTCCGGTCCAGCTCCGCTCCAGCTCGGCGACCGCACGCTCGTCGCCGGACAGCACGACCGACCGCGGGCCGTTGACGGCCGCGATGTCCACATCGGACACCAGCGACTCGGCGACCTCGGCTTCGGTGGCTTCGACCGCCAGCATCGCCCCGCCCTCGGGCAGCGCCTGCATGAGCCGTCCACGGGCGGCCACGAGTACGGCCGCGTCTTCGAGGGACAGCACACCGGACACGTGGGCGGCGACGAGTTCGCCGATCGAATGCCCCGCGAGCAGATCCGGCTTCAGGCCCCACGACTCGGCCAGCCGGTACATCGCCACCTCGACCGCGAACAACCCGGCCTGGGTGTACATCGTCCGGTCGAGCAGCTCCGGCCGGTCGAACACCACCTCACGGACCGGCTCGTCGAGATGCAGGTCCAAATGCGCGCACGCCAGGTCGAAAGCGGCGCGGAACACCGGGAAGGCGTCGTAGAGCTCACGGCCCATCCCCGCCCGCTGGGCGCCCTGGCCGGTGAACACCACGGCGAGTTTCCCGCCGTCGGCGATTCCCGTGGTGACACCGGGATCCGGCTCGCCCGAGGCCACCGCCGCCAGGCCGCGATCCAGTTCCCCGGCAGGCCCGGTGATCACCGCGCGATGCTCGAACCGCGAGCGCGAGGCGGCCAGCGAGAGCCCGACGTCCACCGGATCGAGTCCGGCCACCGCGTCGCGCATCTTCCGGGCCTGTGCCCGCAAAGCCTGTTCCGATCGACCGGACAGCACCCACGGCAGGACGTCGGCGGCGGGCCTCTCGTCCACAAAGGACTCGGGTTCGGGTTCCGGCGCCTGTTCGAGGATCAGGTGCGCGTTGGTCCCGCTCATACCGAAGGCCGAGATCCCCGCCCGGCGCGGGCGGTCCACTTCCGGCCACGGCCGTCCGTCGGTGACCAGTGACACCGTGCCCGCCGACCAGTCCACGCCCGGCGTCGGCTCGTCGACGTGCAGGGTCTTCGGCACCGTGCCGTGCCGCATCGCCAGTACCATCTTGATGATCCCCGCGACACCGGCGGCGGCCTGCGTATGCCCGAGATTCGACTTCACCGAGCCGAGGAGCAACGGCCGCTCCGCCGGACGGGCCCGGCCATAGGTGGCGATCAGCGCTTCGGCTTCGATCGGGTCACCGAGCCGCGTTCCCGTGCCGTGTGCCTCCACGGCGTCCACTTCGGACGCGGGCACACCGGCGTTCGCCAGCGCCTGGCGGATCACCCGTTGCTGCGACGGACCGTTCGGCGCTGTCAAGCCATTCGAGGCGCCGTCGGAGTTCACGGCCGAACCGCGGATCACCGCGAGCACGCGGTGGCCGTTGCGCCGGGCGTCGGAAAGCCGCTCCAGGATCAGGACCCCGGCGCCTTCGGACCAGCCGGTGCCGTCGGCCGCCGCCGCGAACGCCTTGCAGCGCCCGTCCGCCGCCAGCCCACGCTGACGGGAGAAGGCCAGCAGCCCACCGGGGCTCGACATGACGGCCGCGCCGCCGGCCAGCGCCAGCGTGCATTCACCGCCGCGCAACGCGGAAACGGCGAGATGAGCCGCGACCAGGGAACTGGAGCACGCGGTGTCGACGGTGACCGTCGGCCCCTCGAAACCGAAACTGAAGGCGATCCGTCCGGACGCGACACTGGCCGCCGTCCCGGTCAGCAGGTAGCCCTCCATGCCTTCTTCGGCGTCGGCGAGCCGCGGCCCATATTCCTGGTTCTCGACGCCGACGTAGACCCCGGTCCGGCTGCCGCGCAACGTCTTCGGGTCGACGCCGACGTTCTCCATCGCCTCCCACGAGGTCTCCAGCAGCAGCCGCTGCTGGGGATCCATGGTGAGCGCCTCCCTCGGGGAGATCCCGAAGAACTCGGCGTCGAACTCGTCGGCGTCGTGGACGAACCCGCCGACGCGGGTCGTGCTGGTGCCAGGATGGTCGGGGTCCGGGTGGTACAACGATCCGGTGTCCCACCCGCGATTGCCGGGGAACCCGGAGATCACGTCGCCACCTTCGGCCAGCACCCGCCAGAGCTCGGCGGGGGTGCCGACACCACCGGGGAACCGGCAGGCCATCCCGACGATGGCGATCGGCTCGGAGTCGTGCCTGGCGACCTGCTCGTCCTCTTCGGACGCTGTCTCGCCGAACAACGCACTGTGCAACGACCGGGCGAGGGCGTCAGGCGTGGGATGGTCGAAGACGACGGCGACCGGAAGGGCCAGCCCGGTCCGCTCGGTCAGCCGACGGTGAAAGTCCACCGCGGCCAACGAGTCGAACCCCAGCTCGACGAACGACCGCCCGCCACCGATCGGCCCCGGCACGGCCCGGTCGAACGAGGCCAGCGCGTCCGTCGCCGTCTCCCGGACCAGGTCGAGCAGCCGCCGCAACCGCCGCGGCTCGGACAATTCGGCCAGCTGCCGCCCCAACGGATTCGTCCGCTCGCCCGCATCGCCCTGCTCGCCTGTCATCAATCGCCCCATTTTCCGACGGCCGACGCGGAAGAAACCGCGCGAAGTCCCCGACAGCAGCCGCGCTCCGGTATGCGGTGGGCACGACGGAAGAGCGATTGCGCCGAAACCGAGGCTATGACCGCCCAGGACAGACGCACATCCCCTAGTCCCCCCTAACGCCGCTCCGCACTCGCTCCACTCGCTCCACGGGCTACGTCTGGCGTGATCGCAACTAGAGGACTACTTGCGGGGCGTGGGGCGGGGCTGCGGATCCGGGGTCGTGAGTGGCAAAGAGGGGTTATTGAGGGGAAAGTCAAACATGGCGGGTCGGGTTCGGCGGCGACAGCGGACTCGTCAGGGAGACCTGACGCTCCATGACTATCTACAAAGGACACCCTTCAACCTACGAGAGTCCGGTTTGGGCCCTTTGAGTGGATTTGGGAGAAGGTCGTGAGTGATTTGGAGGGTTAGAACCCTCCAAATCACTCACGAGCCCACCACGAACCGCACATATAGGCTCAAATCGGGCACTTGGCCACCAGGAGTGTCCTTTGTGGATAGCCAAGGCGCGGCCGGGCTCCGTCAGCCAGTCCGAACCGCACCGCGAAGGCCTCCCTGCCATGAAGCAGGCGAAGCAGTCCTCACGACAGAGACCCAGTCACCCCACTTTGACCTACCCCTCAAGAGAACCCGCATTGCCACTCACGACCCCCTCGCCTGAGCGGCCGCCGGTGTGCGAAGGGCACTTTCGCAACTCCTGGGCGACATGGTGCCTGGGTTGGCGCGGCACCCACTCGCGTGCTCAAACCCAGATCTCGCGTGCTCAAAGCCGGAACTCGCGTACTCAGACCCCGAACTCAGATGTGCGGGGTTCAAGCACGCGAGTTACGGCTTCAAGCACGCGAATCACGGCTCTGAGCACGCGAGTGCGGTGCCGCGCCACCCCAGGCACCCACCCCGCCCGAAGGCGCCACGTTTGCCTTACCCTCGATAGAACACGACTTGCCACTCACGACCCCCTTGCCCGAGCGGCCGCCAGACCCCACTCACGGCGACCCCGCTCACGGGACCTAGGCGGTACCGGGTGAGTCGGCGACGAGCCCGATCTCCTGGGCGAGAATGGCGGCCTGGACCCGGGAATGCAGGCCCAGTTTCGCGAGCAGCCGGGAGACGTAGGTCTTGACCGTGGTCTCGCCGATGTACAGCCTGCGGGCGATGTCGTGGTTGGACAGACCGGCGCCGAGCTGGACGAGCACGTCGCGTTCCCGGTCGGTGAGCTGGTCGATGCCGGGGTGGTGCGCGACCTGTTTCGGTTGCGGCGTGGTGAACTTCGTCAGCAGACGGCGGGTCAGCATCGGCTCGATCACGCCGCCGCCGGAGGCGACCATCCGCACCGCGTCGATCAGTTGCGTGGCGTCCGCGGATTTGAGCAGGAAGCCCACCGCGCCGGCCTGCAACGCGCCGTAGATGTATTCGTCGAGGTCGAAGGTGGTCAGGACGACCACCTCGCACAGGTTCTCGGCGACGATCTGCCGGGTCGCCTCGACCCCGTCCATCCCCGGCATCCGGACGTCCATCAGCGTGACGTCCGGCCGGAGCTTCCTGGCCTGCCGCACGGCGCTGCCGCCGTCCTCGGCCTCGCCGACGACCTCGATCCCTTCCGCGCTGTCGAGGATCAGCGCCAGTCCCGATCGCACGACCACATGGTCGTCGGCCAGCAGCACTCTCGTGGTCACGTCAACGCCCTTTCCCCCGGAAGGACGGCGTACACCCGCCACCCTTCCTCGCATCGGCCCGCGGTCAGCGATCCGCCGAGCAGCCGGGCGCGTTCCCGCATGCTGTCCAAGCCGACCCCGCCCCCCGCCGCCGCCCGGCTTCCCCTCGGCTTCATGACTTCGTTGATCAAATCGATGGTCACGCGCCCGCCGCTGTCACTGACCGTCAGCCAGGCCTTCGCCCCGGGGGCGTGTTTGACGGCGTTGGTGAGGGCTTCCTGCACGATCCGGTAGGCACTCAGGTCGACCGCGGTCGGCAGCACACCCGGATCGGATTTCAGCTCCACAGTGGACTCGACTCGCAGGCCACCCGCTCGTGCCGACTGGAGCAGCCCGTCGATCTCGCCGAGCCTCGCGGGCGACGTCGCCGGGTCGGGTTCGTCCTCGCGCAAGACGTCGATCATCGAACGCATCTCCGCCAGTGAGAGCACACTGTTCTCGCGGATCAGCCGCACGATCTTGCGCACCATCTCCGGGTCGCGGTCCACCGAGGTCAGCAGTGCCTCGGCCTGGATGGCGATGCCGGTCAGGTGACCGGCGACGGCGTCGTGCAGATCCCGGGCCAGCCTGGTGCGTTCCCGGACGATGGCGACGTTGCGGTCCAGTTCGGCCATCCGGCTCAGCTGGAGGTTCCCCAGCCGTTCGGCGTCGGCAGACTCCCGTTGCCTGCGCACGTTGAGCGCCCAGCGCACCGGCAGGATCAGCCCGCTGGCCTGGAGAATCACCAGGACGACGTCCGACCAGTTGTCGTAGGTGACCACCGCGATCCCGGAGATCACCACGGTGACCACGCCGACCGAGCGCACGATGATCCGGCTCGTGCGGTGCGATCCGTTCACCGTCGCGCTGTGCAGATGATCGACAAAGACCAGCAAAACCGGGACGGTCCCGCCGAACACGCCGTCGATCGCGACCGGGATCAGGCAGATAATGGCCGCGGCGACCGGCCGGAACCGCAGCAACTGGGTCGCCGACGCCGCGGCGAGCACGGCCAGCCGGAGCCACAGGGGAGCCGTCAGCCCGGTCGTCCAGATCTGGTAGTTGACCGACAGGTAAAGCAGCAGCCCGATGAGGAACGAGACGATGACGTACCGGACCGTCTCCTTGTTCACTATCGGCTGGGGAACCGACCATTCCGGTTCGAGCCCGGCCGACGCGGTCACGGCCGGCGCGGGCGATCCCACGGGCGTCCTTCGGCGAACGACGTGGTCATGACGAGGCCCCTGCGGATGATGTGCCGGATCCGGATAGGGGCAAATTTAGCACGGGCATGCTATAATAGCAACCGTGCCGAAGATCGTGATCCCGCAGGACCGCCGGAAAGCCGTCAGCGAAGCCGTCATCCGGGTGGTCAGCCGAGAGGGTATCGAGGGCGCGAGCCTGCGCAACGTCGCCAAGGAGGCCGGGCTCGCCATCGGGTCGGTGCGGCATTACTTCGACAGCCACGAAGAACTGATGATCTTCACCATGCGCGAGCTTGGCCAGCGGATCGGCGAACGCATCGGCACCCATGTCGACAAGCTGGTCACGGCGGGCCCGGATGGTGACAGGCAGGCGATGGTCGAGGACCTGTTCGCCGAATTCCTCCCGCTCGACCCGACCCGCTCGGACGAGGCGGTCGCGTGGCTGGCCTTCGTCGTCGCCGCCCGCACCCGCCCGGAGTTGCGTCCCACCGCCGAGGAACAGCATCAGTACGTCCGCACCCTGATCCGGCGGATCCTGCAGGAGGCCATCGCACGCGGTGGCCTGCCCGACGAGCTGGACATCGAGGTCGAGATCCTGCGGCTGTCCGCGCTGCTGGACGGGCTGACCCTCCAGACGGTCCTGCACCCGGACTCGACCTCGCCCGAGCTGCTGGTCGGGGCGTTGCGGCGGAGCCTGCGGACACTGGCCACCCTGCCGACAGTCCAGCTGGACTGACCTCACGCCGCGGGCCGCAGGATGGTCCGCAGCGCGCTCTTCGGATCGACGGCGACGACGGAGAAGTTGCGGACGGTGCACTTCACCCGGCGGAACAGGTTCTCCGGGCCGGTGACGTACATCGTGCGCACGTCCGACTTCAGCAACGTGGCGACCATATCCGGCCACTGGATCGGCCGGTCGAAGGTGTCGAGCAGCATCCGCCGCATCCCGGCGGCCGAACGCACCACGGCACCGTCGGAATCCGAAATCACCGGCAGCCGCGGTTCGCCGATCCGGTACCGGCCGAACACCTCTCGCTCGGCCAGTTTGCGCAGTCCGGCGAACGCGCCGGCGTGCACCGGCGGGCGCATCACGGACATCGAGTAGCCACCCATCCCGCTCACCGCGGCCTTCACCTCGTCGAGCAGGTTTTCCCGCACCGACACCATGAACATGCCCTCGTCGAGATGCCCGGAGATGTCGTACCACCGGCCGCGTGCGGTCAGCCCGTCCAGGTACTCCTGGAACTTCCCCTCGTCGACGCGCACGACGGTCAGGGTCACGACGTCGGTGTGCTCGGCCGCGAAGTAGTCGCGTTCACAGGCCGCCAATTCGGCGGTCAGCCGGATCACTTCCGGATAATCCAGCGCACCGCTGAACACGGCGGCGGCTTTCTGCCCGAAACTGGGCCCGGCGCAGAAATCGGGCACCATGCCCATTTCTTCGGTGGCCCTGTCGGCCAGTGCGAGTGAATTGACGAGAAAGGCGACTTGCGCACTCTCGGAATAGGGATCGTCACCGGCGGCGTAAAGGGCGTCCAGCAACCGGTAGCCGAGCACCTCGTCCGCGATGGCCAGCCTGCGCCGCGCGAACGGGTCGAGCACCATGAATTTGCCGACGTCGGCGAATCCCGATTGGCTCATTCCGGGAAAAACGACAGCCGTCTTCTCTTCCATCGCATCACCCAAACACTTCGGCGGACAGCGAATCGCAGGCTAACCCGCGCGTTCGGCCGTTCACCACCCCACTACCCCCCTAACCCACTTTATCGGGGGAAACCACGCAGGTGGCGACGGAAAACGGCGGCGGGGCCGGACGCTTAGGGGTTTGTCGGAGGTCGCGCCGCCGACAGGATGACGCGAGAACAGAGCCTTCGTGATCGGACCTTCCAGAGGGAGCAGATGACGTCACTGGACGCGGGACCGGTCACCATGCTCGTACCGGACTTCCCTTTTTCCTACGACCACTGGCTGGACCATCCGGCCGGACTCGGCACGCTGCCGGCCGAGCGGGCGGGCACCCCGGTCGCGGTCGTCGGCGGCGGCGTGGCCGGGATGACGGCGGCGTACGAACTCCTGCGTCTCGGTCTCCGCCCGGTGGTCTACGAGGCGGCCGAGCTCGGCGGGCGGCTGCGGTCGGTGCCCTTCCCCGGAAACCCTGCGTCCATCGCCGAAATGGGGGCGATGCGGTTCCCGATGTCGGCGAGGGCGCTCTTCCACTACATCGACCTCCTCGGCCTGCGGACCCGGCCGTTCCCGAACCCGCTCGCGAAGGACACCCCGCTGACCGTGATCGACCTGAACGGGCACCGGGAGTGGGCGGGCACCGGCGACGACCTGCCCGGCCTGTACCAGGAGGCCGGCGAGGCGTGGGAGAAGGCACTGCACGAACGCGCCGAACTGATGACCATGCGCGGCGCGATCCAGCGGCGGGACATCACCACGCTCAAGGCGGTCTGGAACCGCCTGGTGCACGAGTACGACGACCAGTCGTTCCACGGTTTCCTCGCCTCCTCCCCCGGTTTCCAGTCCTTCCGGCACCGCGAACTCTTCGGCCAGGTCGGCTTCGGCACCGGCGGCTGGGACACCGACTTCCCGAACTCCGTGCTGGAGATCCTGCGCGTGGTCTTCACCGACGCCGACGAGAACCAGGTGCGGATCGTCGGCGGGGCACAGCAGGTCCCCCGGCTGCTCTGGACCCATCAGCCGGACACGATGGCCCATTGGCCGCGTGGGACGTCGCTGGCGTCACTGCACGACGGCACGCCACGGCCAGGGGTCACCGCGATGCACCGTCGCGGGGAGTCGATCGAGATCACCGACGAAAGCGGCGAGACGCGGACGTTCCCCGCGGTGGTGTTCACCCCGCACGTCTGGACGCTGCTCACCCGCATCGACTGCGACCACGACCTCCTTGACACTCCACAATGGACAGCGGTGGAGCGGACCCACTACATGGGCGCGTCCAAACTTTTCGTGCTCACCGACCGGCCGTTCTGGCACGACATCGATCCCTCGACCGGCCGCCCGGTGATGGGCATGACCCTGACCGACCGGCTCAACCGCGGCATTTATCTGTTCGACGACGGCCCCGGCAACCCCGGCGTGATGTGCTTGTCCTACACGTGGAACGACGACTCGGCGAAGGTCTCCACGCTGACCCCGGCGCAGCGGCTGAAGGTGTTCCTCGCCCGGCTGGCGGACGTCTACCCCGGCGTGGACATCACCTCGCATATCGTCGGCGATCCGATCACGGTGACCTGGGAGAACGAACCGCTGTTCATGGGCGCGTTCAAGGCGAACCTTCCCGGCCAGTACCGCTATCAGCGACGGCTGTTCACCCAGTTCATGCAGCGGGGTCTCGATCCGCGGCGCCGCGGGTTCTTCCTGTGCGGCGACGACATCTCCTGGACCGCCGGTTTCGCCGAGGGCGCCGTCAGCACCGCGCTCAACGCCGTCTGGGGTGTGCTCGACCACCTGGGCGGCCGGACACCGCCGGGCAATCCGGGGCCCGGCGACGAATTCAGCGCGCTCGCCCCGGTCGACCTGAGTCCGTGAACCATCCGTGGAATGAGGATCGAGGACCATGACCGAACTCGACGCGGCGCCGTCCGGCAGCACCACCGCCGGCCGGATCGCCGAATTGACCCGGCGGCGGGAAGAACTGGCCGCGAACGCCGGTTCCGCGTCCGCCCGCAAACAGCATGACAAGGGCAAACTAACCGCCAGGGAACGGATCGAGGCACTGCTCGACCCCGGTTCCTTCGTCGAGCTCGACGCGTTCGCCCGGCACCGCAGCCACGAGTTCGGCATGGAGCACAACCGCCCGCTCGGCGACGGCGTGGTCACCGGCTACGGCACGGTCGACGGCCGCAAGGTGTTCCTGTTCGCGCAGGACTTCACCGTGTTCGGCGGCAGCCTCGGCGAGGTTTACGGCGAAAAGATCGTCAAGGTGATGGACCTCGCGCTGAGCACCGGCTGCCCGCTGATCGGCATCAACGACTCCGGCGGCGCGCGGATCCAGGAAGGCGTCGTCTCCCTGGCGTACTACGCCGAAATCGCCAAACGGCACGTGCACGCTTCCGGTGTGATCCCGCAGATCTCGCTGATGGCCGGGCCGTGCGCGGGCGGGGCCGTCTACGCACCCGCGATCACGGACTTCGTCGTGATGGTCGACGACATCTCCCATATGTTCGTCACCGGCCCGGAAGTCCTGCGCACGGTGATGGGTGAATCGGTCGACCGTGACGTCCTCGGCGGCGCGCATATCCAGAACTCGGTGACGGGTAACGCGCATTACCTCGCTCCCGACGAGAAGGACGCGTTCGAGTACGTGCGCCAGCTGCTGGCGTACCTGCCGTCGAACAACATGGACGAACCGCCGGTCTTCCCGGCCACGACGAGCGAGACCCCGACCGCGGCGGATCTGACCCTCGACACCCTGATCCCGGACAACGCGAACCAGGCCTACGACATGGGCCAGGTGGTGCGCACCGTGCTCGACGACGGCGAACTGCTCGAAGTGCAGCCGCTGTACGCACGCAACATGCTCTGCGGCTTCGGCAGGCTGGACGGGCACAGCGTCGGCGTGGTCGCCAACCAGCCGACCACCCTGGCCGGCGCACTGGACATCGCGGCCAGCGAGAAGGCCGCCCGGTTCATCCGGCTCTGCGATTCCTTCCACCTCCCCGTGGTCACCTTCGCCGACGTGCCGGGATTCCTGCCGGGCAAGGAACAAGAGCACGACGGCATCATCCGGCGCGGCGCGAAACTGCTCTACGCCTACGCCGAGGCGACCGTCCCGATGGTCACGGTCATCACGCGCAAGGCGTACGGCGGCGGATACGGCGTGATGGGGTCCAAGCACCTCGGCGTCGACCTCAACCTGGCCTGGCCGACGGCCGAGATCGCGGTCATGGGCGGGGCGGGCGCGGTGAGCGTGCTGCATCACCGCGCGGTCAAGGCGGCCGCCGATCCGGAAGCCGAGGCCGCCCGGCTCCGCCGCGAGTACGAAGACACGCTCTGCAACCCTTATCTGGCGGCGGAACGCGGCTACATCGACGTCGTGATCATGCCCCACGAGACCAGGACGAGCATCGCCAGTGCGTTGCGGGCGTTACGCAGCAAGCAGTCGTCGAGGCTGCCCCGCAAGCACGGGAACATCCCGCTGTGAACGACCTCCTGGTGATCCGCGGCAAGCCGACCGAAGAGGACTTGAAGGCGATCGCACTCGCGCTGAAGAGCCTGGACCGGCCGGTGCGCTCCGCCGTCGGCGGGTGGGGCGCGCCCGTCACGCGGATGACGCCGTCACCGAACCGCGGCCGGTCCTGGGGCCGTGCCCCGTTCTGACCCTGTGCCGAAAGGATTCATCATGCGCAAGGTGCTGATCGCCAACCGCGGCGAGATCGCCGTCCGGGTAGCCCGTGCCTGCCGCGACGCCGGCCTGGACAGTGTGGCCGTGTACGCCGAACCCGACCTGGACTCACTGCACGTCCGGGTCGCCGACGAGGCGTACGCGCTCGGCGGGACGACCCCGGCCACCAGCTATCTGGACATCGGCAAGGTACTCGGCGCGGCGAAGCTTTCCGGCGCGGACGCGGTCCATCCCGGCTACGGGTTCCTTTCCGAGAACGCCGAGTTCGCGGAAGCCGTCCTCGCCGCCGGACTGTCCTGGATCGGCCCGCCGCCGGACGCGATCAGGGCGCTGGGCGACAAGGTCGCGGCCCGGCACATCGCCCGTCGCGCGGGCGCGCCGCTGGTCGCCGGCACCGCCGATCCGGTGTCCGGTCCGGAGCAGGTCGTCGCCTTCGCCGGGGAGCACGGGCTTCCGATCGCGATCAAAGCCGCTTTCGGTGGTGGCGGACGAGGTTTGAAGGTCGCGTACACCCTCGAAGAGATCCCGGAACTTTACGAATCCGCGGTCCGCGAAGCCGTCGCCGCCTTCGGTCGCGGCGAATGCTTCCTCGAACGCTATCTCGACCGGCCGCGGCACGTGGAGACCCAATGCCTCGCCGACCGCGACGGCAAGGTCGTCGTGGTGTCCACCAGGGACTGTTCACTGCAACGGCGGCACCAGAAACTCGTCGAAGAGGCACCCGCGCCGTTCCTGACCGAGGCGCAGACGGCCGAGCTCTACCGCGCCTCCAAGGCGATCCTCGCCGAGGCGGGCTACGTCGGGGCGGGCACCTGCGAATTCCTCGTCGGCCGTGACGGGACGGTGTCGTTCCTGGAGGTGAACACCCGGCTGCAGGTGGAACACCCGGTCACCGAAGAAGTCACCGGTATCGACCTCGTCCTCGAACAATTCCGGCTCGCCGACGGCGGCACGCTGGACTACGACGATCCGGTGATCCACGGCCACAGCATGGAATTCCGGATCAACGGCGAGGATCCCGGACTCGGCTTCCTGCCCGCGCCCGGCACCCTCACCCGGTTCGCGCCGCCGTCCGGACCGGGTGTGCGGCTCGACTCCGGCGTGACCACCGGTGCCACCGTCGGGCCCGCCTGGGATTCCCTGCTCGCCAAGCTGATCGTCACCGGCGCCACTCGTGACCAGGTGCTGCGGCGGGCCGCGCGGGCACTCGCGGAGTTCGAAGTGGACGGTATGGCGACCGCGCTGCCGTTCCATCGCGCCGTGGTCACCGACCCGGCCTTCACCGGCGAGACGGCCTCCGGCTTCGGCGTGCACACCCGATGGATAGAGACCGAGTTCGTGAACACCCTGGCGCCGTTTTCACCCGCGGAGCTGGACGACGAGCCCGCCGTCTCGCGGAACACGGTGATCGTCGAGGTCGACGGCAAACGGGTCGAGGTGTCGGTCCCGGCGACACTGGGAGCGTCTCCCTCCGCCGCCGCGCCCCGGCGCAAGCGGTCCGCGTCCGGTCAGGCCGGCGGGAAGTCCAGTGCTGACAAGGAAACGCTGACCTCACCCATGCAGGGCACCGTGGTGAAGGTGGTCGTCACCGAAGGCCAGCAGGTCGAGCAGGGAGACGTCGTCCTGGTCGTCGAGGCGATGAAGATGGAGCAGCCGGTCACCGCGCACCGCTCGGGCACCGTGACCAACCTCGCCGTGAAGGTGGGCGACCCGGCGACTCCCGTCACCGTGCTCTGTCAGATCCTGAACTGAGCGGCCAAATCCTGAACTGAGCGGCCAGATCCTGAACTGAGCGCCGAAGAAGGCCCACTGTGGACTGCCCACAGTGGGCCTTCTTTGTACCTCAATGGTGTTCGCGCGCCATGGTCCGCAGCCCCCAAGCACCGAGGACCACGATCAGCCCGATCGTCACCAGAGTGCCCACCAGCGCCTGCGAACCGTACTGGCCGGAGGTGATCGCCCGCAGCGCGTTCGCGACCTGGGCCAGCGGGTTGATCTCGGAGAGAGTCCGCAGCCAGGACGGCGCCTTGTCCATCGGCAGCAGCACCCCGGACAGCAGCAGAAGCGGCACGAGCGCCATGCTGAGCAGCGGCGCGAACTTGTTCTCCTCCTTGAGCTTGATCGCCAGCGCGTAGGACGCGGAGCTGAGCGCCGCCCCCAAACCGGCGACCAGCACCAGCGCGGCCAGTACCGCACCGGCGTCCGCGCGGAAGTCGAACAGCGCGGCCACGCCGAGCAGGATCACGCCCTGGACGAACAGCTGGACCACGTCACTGGCGACCCGGCCGAACAACAGCCCGGCCCGGCTCGCCGGTGTGACCCGCATCCGTTCCATCACGCCCGAGCGGATCTCCGGTGTGATCGAGAATCCCGCGTACGCGCCGCCGAAAAGGGTCAGCTGGAGCAGCATCCCCGGCACAAACCATTGCCAGGCCTCGCCTTTGACCGGGTACAGGGCATCGAGCACCGGGCCGAACAGCACCAGGTAGACGATCGGGCCGAACAGTCCGACCACAATGGACACCGGACTGCGCAGCCACGGGCGGCTGGCCCGGACGAACACCACCCACGTCTGCTGGAGCGCGCGCTTCACGCTGTTTCCTCTTTCGTCTGGTCGCCGCTGTCGTCCCGCAAGGTGCGGCCGGTCAAGCTGAGGAAGACGTCGTCGAGGGTCGGCCGTTCGGTCCGCACCGAACTCACCGGTACGCCGACGTCGTCCAGCGCGCGGACGAGATCCGGCACCGCCTGGTCGCCGTGCGACCCACGCAGCCGGAAACTCGCCGTCGTCTCGTCCACGGCGACGTCACCGGCTCCGGGGAACCGGGCCGCCACTTCGGCCGCGGCGGCGGGTTCGGTGCTGGCGATGGTGACGAGATCGCCGGCGACCTTGCGCTTCAAACCGTCCGGGGTGCCTTCGTCGATGATCTTCCCGCCGTCGATCACCAGGATCCGCTCGCACAGCGCGTCCGCTTCGTCCAGGTAATGGGTGGTCAGGAAGACCGTGACGCCCTGTTCCCGGTTCAGCGACCGGATGTGGTCCCACAAATTGCTGCGGCTCTGCGGATCGAGCGCGGCCGACGGCTCGTCGAGGAAGACCAGGCTGGGCTGGTGCAGCACACCCATCACGATGTCCAGCCGTCGTCGCTGGCCACCGGACAGGGTGGACACCTTGCGGCCCGCCATCCCGCCGAGTTCGTAGCGGTCGAGCAGGTCGCCGACGCGGCGGCGGGCTTCCCTTCGTCCGATGTCGTAGAGACCGGCGTGGCTTTCCAGTTCCTCCCCCACACGCTGGTTGAGACCGGCGCCGTTGCCTTGCCCGACATAGCCGATACGCCGCCGGACACCCATCGGATCGGCCAGCAGATCGCAGCCGCCGACCACCGCCTCGCCGGCGGTCGGGCGCAGCAGGGTGGACAGCATCCGGATGCTGGTGGACTTTCCGGCCCCGTTCGGGCCGAGGAAGCCGATCAGTTCGCCGTCATCGACGTCGATGTCCACCCCGCGCACCGCCTCGACGGTGTTCCGGCGGCTCCGGAAGGTCTTGGTCAGACCTCTGACCTTGAGCATGACTGGGTCTCCATCACCGTGGGTGGGTAGTGCGGAGGGCACGCCAGCTGGTGGCGACCCGGAACGGGACGAGCCGCGGCCGGGGCCGCGGCTGTTCCCGGACAGCAGGCCGGGGCGCGGCGCCGAGCGCGGAAAGGACCGCGATCAGGGCCGCAACTTCGTCGTCGTCCGGGGATCCACGCAGGACCCGGACGGTCGCGTCGGCCATCAGACGGGCGGGTTCCCGTGCTTGCGCGCGGGGATGTCGGCGTGCTTCGTACGGAGCATTTTCAACGTGCGGATCAGCAATTCGCGTGTCTCGCCCGGCTCGATCACGTCGTCGACCAAACCACGCTCCGCCGCGTAGTACGAGTGCATGAGTTCGGTGCGGTACTGCTTGATCTTCTGGTTCCGCACGGCGTCCGGGTCGTCGGCGGCCTTGATCTCGCGGCGGAAGATGACGTTGGCGGCGCCTTCCGCGCCCATCACGGCGATCTCGTTCGTCGGCCACGCCAGCGAGACGTCGGCGCCGATGGAACGCGAGTCCATCACGATGTACGCGCCGCCGTAGGCCTTGCGCAGGATGAGCTGCACCCGCGGCACCGTGGCGTTGCAGTAGGCGTACAGCAGCTTCGCGCCGTGCCGGATGATGCCGCCGTGCTCCTGGTCCACGCCGGGCAGGAAACCGGGCACGTCCACGAGGGTCACGAGCGGGATGTTGAACGCGTCGCAGGTCTGCACGAACCGGGCGGCCTTCTCGCTCGCCTCGATGTCGAGCACCCCGGCGAGCGCGGCGGGCTGGTTCGCGACGATGCCCACGACATGACCATCCAAACGGGCCAGCGCGCAGACGACGTTGGTGGCCCAGGCGGCGTGTACCTGGAAGAACTCGCCGTCGTCGACGATCTCCTCGATCACCGCGCAGACGTCGTACGCGCGAGACGGATCCGTCGGCACCAGGTCGAGCAGCCGGTCGGTGCGGCGGTCGGCCGGATCGGCCGTCGGCTCGTGCGGCGGGGCCTCGCCGTTGTTGGCTGGCAAGAGGGAAAGCAGGTATCGCACGTCTTCGAGGCAGGTCCGCTCGTCGTCGTAGGCGAACGCGGCCACCCCGGAGGTCGACGCGTGCACGTCGGCGCCGCCGAGGCCGTTCTGCGAGATCTCCTCCCCCGTCACCGCCCGCACCACGTCGGGACCGGTGATGAACATCTGCGAGGTTTCGCGGACCATGAACACGAAATCGGTCAACGCGGGTGAATAGGCCGCCCCACCCGCGCACGGGCCCAGCATCACCGAAATCTGCGGGATGACCCCGGAACACCGGGTGTTGCGCCGGAAAATGCCGCCGTAGCCGGCGAGCGCGGTGACCCCCTCCTGGATCCGGGCACCCGCGCCGTCGTTGAGCGACACCAGCGGCGCGCCCGCCGCCTCCGCGAGGTCCATCACCTTGTGGATCTTCTGCGCGTGCGCCTCGCCGAGTGCGCCGCCGAAGATCCGGAAGTCGTGTGCGTACACGAAAACCGTGCGTCCGTGCACGGTGCCCCAGCCGCACACCACGCCGTCGGAGTACGGCCGCCGGTCCTCCAACCCGAATCCGGTGGCGCGGTGACGGCGCAAGGCCTCGATCTCGGTGAACGTGCCAGGGTCCAGCAGCAGTTCGATCCGCTCGTGCGCGGTCAACTTGCCGCGCTCGTGCTGCCGGACGGTCGCCGCGTCGTCCGGCCCGCGCCGCGCGGAGTCCTTGATCCCGCGCAGTTCGACGATCCGGTTGTCGAAGGTGCCCTCCGCCGCCAGCGCCTCAGACACGGAGCGCCCCCTGGTCGGCGAGGCCGGACAGATGCCGCAGGATCACGTCCTGGTGGCGGGTCAGGAAAAAGTGCCCGCCCTCCAGCGTCACCAGGTCGAAGCCGCCGTCCGTATGGTCCGCCCACGAACCGACCTCGTCCACGGTGGCGACCGGGTCGGCATTACCGGTGAAAGCCACGACAGGCGTCGAGATCGGCTCTTCGTGGGTGTGCCGGTAGGTCTCCACCGCGCGATAGTCGTTGCGTACCGCGGGCAGGATCATGCGGACGACGTCCTCGTCACCCAGCAGGTCCATTTCGGTGCCGCTCAACCGGCGCAGTTCGGCCAGCACGCCTTCGTCCGAACGGGTGTGCACACTCTCGTTACGCGGCCGCGAAGGCGCCCTGCGCCCGGAAACGAACAGTTTCGCGACGGGCAGACTCGCTTTTTCGAGCCGTCGCACGACTTCGTAGGCGATCATCGCACCCATGCTGTGGCCGAAGAACGCGAGCGGCCGGTCGGTCTTGTCGCGCAGCAGGGCGGTGATCGAGTCGGCGAGCGCGTCGACGCTGGTGAGGAACGGCTCGTTCCGCCGGTCCTGCCGCCCCGGATACTGGACGGCGAGTACCTCGATCTCCGGTGCCAGCGCCCGCGAAACCGGGAAGTAGAACGAGGCCGATCCCCCGGCGTGCGGCAGGCAGACCAGTCGCGCCTTCGCGTCCGGCGCCGCGTGGAACCGGCGGAACCAGCTGTCTTCGGCCTTTTCCCCGTGGGCGACCAAGTCGTCCCACCGCCTTTCCGTCTCTCGGACCGGACGACGAGTGGTCTGGCTGCCCGGTTCGTTCACCTGCGGCCCAGATTGCCAGCACGGAAACGAAACGACGACCCCTAGCACCCCCTACGGCGACTCCACTGTGGACGAGCCGGGGTGGGGTTTCGGCGTCGCGAGCCTGGTGGGGCGGCTGCGGCCACGCAGGGTGACTTCGTCGGTCGCCGCCCAGCGGATGGCTTCGGTCCCGGCCGACGACTCGATCGCCGTCCAGGACGCGAGCAACCGGGCTTCGACGTTCTTCGCCAGTTCGGTCAGCCGGGCGGCCTCGTTGACCGGGTCACCGATTACCGTGTACTCGAACCGGCGCGGGTCACCGACGTTCCCGGCCACCACCTCACCGGTCGCGACGCCGATCCCGGCCGGGCATTCCGGCACCTCCTCGGCCAGCCTGCGTGAAATCGCGCGGGCGGCGGAAAGCGCGAGGGTCGCGTGATCAGTCAGGCGCACCGGGGCGCCGAAGATCGCCAGCACCGCGTCACCGACGAATTTGTTGACCAGCCCGTGGTTCCGGTCGACCTCGTCGACCACCACCGCGAAGAACCGGTTGAGCAGGCCGACGACCTCCTGGGGCGGACGGCTCGCGGCCAGCGCCGTCGAACCGATCAGGTCGACGAACAACACCGAGACCGTCCGCACCGTGCCACCGAGCTCGGTCGACGTGCGCATCGCCTCGATCGCGACGTCCTCGCCGACATGCCTGCCGAACAGGTCACGCAAACGTTCGCGTTCGGCGAGACCGGCGGTCATCCCGTTGAATCCGGCCTGCAGCAAGCCGAGTTCGGTACCGTCGTAGACCGGGATCTCCACGGCGAAGTCACCGGCCCGCACCCGGCCCAGCGCGTCCTGCACCGACCGGATCGGGTTCACCACGGCGCGGGCGGTGAACACCGTCACCAGCAGGCCGAAGCACAGCACCACCAGACCCAGCACGACGACCGAGACGGCGAGCTTCGTGGTCGACACGTCGCCGCGTACCCACGCCAGGATCGCCGTGACCACCAGTCCGGCCACCGGCACGCCGGTGCCCAGGCACCAGAAAAGCAGCATCCGCAGGTTGACGCCGCCGCTGAGCGGCCGCGCGGGGGCGGTGCCCGCCAACGCCAGCGCCACGTACGGCCGCAGGATGAACTCCCCCGCCAGGTAGGCGATCGCGCAGACGACCACGGCGGCGAACCCGACGACGAGCATCTCGGTCAGCACGACACGCGGCTGCACCAAGGCGGTGAGCAGGCCGAACACCAGGGTCGCGACACCCCACAGCACCGCCTGGACCAACGTCAGCCGCAGCGGGACCCGCAGGCTCGCGACACGCTCCGCGTCGGTCGGCGTCCGGCCTTCGGCCGCCCAGCGCAACGTCCGCAGTGCACCCCTGGTCCCCCACAACGCACCCACGACCACCGCGGAGACCACGTACACGGGCACAGCGATCGCGGTGGCCCGGACGAGGTCGCCGGACATCCCGGGGGCGGGCATGAGCAGTGCCGCCAGCCCGACCACGACCAGCGCGCCGATCACGTTGGTCGCGATCAGCGTCCCGGTGAGCAGGCCCTGGACGCGACGACGCAACACGGCCGCTTCCTGGTCCAGCGGCCCGAGCAGCCGGGAACCGAACGGCCCTTGCCCGCGGCCAGCGGACTCCTTGAGTAATCGCACCCATCCCCCGCCGTTCACCCCGGTTGAGTGAACGACTGTACACCGAAATCGGTTCGGGTCGATCACCAAGAGGTCGGACGGGGCCAGGCGTAGTCGCAGTGGCGGTAACCGAGCTCGTTGGCCCGCCGCAGCGCCGAGTCGTCGAACGGTTTGGACCGGTCGTAGTACTGGCGGGCCAAGTCGTAGTGGTCGGCGGCGCTCTGCTTCGTCATCTCCGTCCAGTACCAGTTCGCGGAGGTGTAGTCGGCCCAGACCTTGGCGGTTTCGTCGGCGAAGGTGCCACTCACCATCTGCTTCTTCGTCTTCCGCCAGCGGTTGAGCAGGTCGGCACGGAGTTCGCCGACCTTCTTGGCCGCGTGACTCGCGTGCTTGAAGACGGATCTCACGTGCTGGATCCCGAACTCACTTGTGCGAAGTCTGAGCACGCGAGTTCCGTCCCCAAGCACGCGAGTCACGACTTCAAGCACGCGAGTTCCGTCCCCAAGCACGCGAGTGCAGTGTCAGGCCCCCTGAAGAGTCCCCTCCCGCCGGAAGTACATGAAGGCCCCCTTACTTGCGCTAGGCGCAAGCAAGGGGGCCTTCATGTACTTGGGAAGGTCGCGTTTCCTCGGCTGAACCGAAGGGCCTTCAGGCCACCGAGGCCGGCTGCCTCAGCCGACGTGAATGCCCGGACGAAGCGCCGGATCCCGTTCACTGGTGCGGATGATCTCGCGCACGACGGGGGCGGTGTCGCCGCGGCCGAGGATCAGGTAGCGGAACAGGTGCCCGAGCGGGTTGCCCTCACTCCATTCGAAATGGCATTGCGGCCGCACGCCCGTGGCGTCACGCAGCGCGAGCAGGATCGCCGCGATCGCGTTGGGCGCCGCCGGGCTCTCCACGCGCAGGATACGGAATCCTTCGACCTCGACACCGCGGACCTTCAGCACGTCACTGAAGCCCGACGGGTCGATGACGTCGATTTCGAGGAACAGGACGTCGGCGGCACCCGGGACCGGGTTCAGGCCGCGCTGTTCGGCCTCCTTCGCCCGGTATTCGTCGGCGTCCCCGGCCTGGCGGCGGTTCGCGATGATGGTCAGCGCGCCGTCGTGGGCGATCGAATCGGTGACGAACCGGCGGGTGGGCTCGTCGAACTCGATGTGCTCCACCCGCAGTTCGGTGGTCCGGCTGACCCGCGAAACCAGGGACACGACGATGATCCCGAGGATGAAGAACGCGGAAATCGTGAGGCCGTCGGGTTTCTCGATGACGTTCTCCACCAGCGCGTAGATCAGGATCAAGGTCAGCACGGCGAAGGCGATCGCGGCCCGGCGCTGACGGCGGCGGACTGCGGAGATGGCCACCGCGACCGACGCGGACACCATCATCGCGAGGATCCCGGTGGCGTACGCCCCGGCCTGCGCGTTGACGTCGGCGTTGAAGATGATCGTCACGAGTACGCAGATCGCGGTGTACACGAGCACGACCGGCCGGACGGCGCGGGCCCAGTCCGGGGCCATCCCGTAGGCGGGCAGGTAGCGCGGGACGATGTTGATCAGCCCCGCCATCGCCGAGGCGCCGGCGAACCAGAGGATCAGGATGCTGCTGATGTCGTAGGCGGTCCCGGCCCATTCACCGAGCAGTTCGTGCGCGAGATAGGCGAGTGCGCGGCCGTTGGCCTCGCCGCCCGGTTTGAACTTCTCAGCCGGGATCAGGACCGTGGTGACGAAACTGGTCGCGATCAAGTACACGGACATGATCAGCGCGGCGACGGTGAGCAGCTTCCGGGTGTTGCGGATCCGGTCCGCCAGCCGTTGCTCGTCGTTCTTCCCCTTGGCCGCGACGAGCGGCATCATGCTCACACCCGTCTCGAATCCGGACAAGCCGAGCACCAGCAACGGGAACGCCAGGACCGCCGGTCCGATGACGCCGCCGAAGCCGCCACCTCCCGAGGTCAGCGCGTCGAGCCAGCGGTCGAACGCGGCCGGTTCGGTGAAGATCTCTCCGATCCCGGCGACCACGACCACGGCGTTCAAGACCAGGAAGATCGCCACCAGCGGGATCGCGACCCCGACGGCCTCGCTGAACCCGAGCAGGAAGACCCCGCCGAGGATCAACAGCAGGATCACCGTGATCAGCACCGCGTGCCCGTGCAGGAACGACGGGGCGTTCGGGTTCTCCAGCGCGTGCACGGTGGCATCGGCCGAGGACAGCGTGATGGTGATGATCCACGACGTCGCGACGAAGCCCAGCAGGACAAGGACGAAGAGTTTGCCGCGCCAGAACGGCAACAGGTTCTCCAGCATCGCGACCGAGCCCTGGCCGCGCGGGCTCTCCTTCGCCACACGCCGGTACATCGGCAGCATGCCGAGCAGGGTCAGCGCGACGATCAGCAACGTCGCCAGCGGGGACAGCGCGCCCGCGGCCAGCGCCGCGATACCGGGCAGATACGACAATGTGGAGAAATAGTCCACACCGGTGAGGCACATGACCTTCCACCACGACTGCGGGGTGGTGTGTTCCTCGTGGCTTTCGGGCCCGACCGGCTGGACCCGGTGCTCCATCAGCCACCGGCCGACCTTGCCCGACGGTGCCGCCTGCCGGACCGGGCTGTCCACCCGTTCCGGCACAACGGCGTCCGGTACCTCGGTCATGCGACACCCTTCCCGACGATCGTGTGCGCGCACAGCATGCCGGACCCGTCCGGCGGTGCTCCCCCGGCACGCCGGACCAGGGGACTTTATCGGGGAACCGTGCCGGTGCCGATCAGGGTGGTGGCGTCGATTTCGGTCACGCCGTCGGCACGGAGGGATTCGAGGTAGTGCTCACGCACCGCGTCGACGACGTCGGGGCCGAGGTCGCCGAGAGCGCCCCGGAAACCGGAGCCGATGATGACGAGCCAGGCCAGTTCGGGGGTCATGGTCAGGCGGAGTTCGTTGACCATGACGTCCACATCGGACAGTCCTCGCCCGGAAAGCCAGGCGGCGTAGGTGTCCGGCCGGTTGATCCGGTCGATCAGCCCCGGCTCGCGGTCCGGCTGCGGTGGGGAATCGGTCACCGCGGCCACCGCGCGGCCGACGTACCGGCCGGCCGTCACCATGGCGCCGTCACGCCAGATGGTGAACACGACCCGGCCGCCGGGGCGGGCCCGGCTGATCAGGCGTTCGGTCCCGGCCGTCATGTCGGGGAAGAAGAAGATGCCGAGCGCGGACTGCACGACGTCGTAGCCGTCGGTGTCCCACGTCATCGCGTCCACCTGGTGTGCGCGAAGCCGCGGCAAATCGGCGGCAAGGCCGCGCAACTCGCCGATCATCGGCGCCGAAAGGTCGATCGCGTCGACGACACCGTCGTCGCCGACCAGTCGCGCGGCCGGGATCGCCGACGCCCCGGTGCCGCAACAGGCGTCGAGGACACGCTCTCCGCCGCGGAGCCCGGCCGCCGCCACGGTGGCCGCGCCGATCGGCTCCCAAAGATGGTGGCCCAGTGCGGTGAAATCGGCCGCGGCGGCGTCGAAGGCACGCTGGGTACCGATCTTGCGGGAGGAAGACATGGCGTCGATGTTACGACGGACGGCGGCCACGGAACCGCCCATCCAGCAGGCGATCCGCGCACACGCGTTGGCCTAGCGTGGGGCCATGAAGAAAATACTGCTCGCGCTGCTCGGCGCGGCCGCACTCCTTGGCACAATCGCCGCCCCGGCTTCGGCGAGCACGCAGGAGACCAGGAAGTTCGTCGGGCACGGGTCCAGCGACTTCGGCCTCGCACTCGTCTACGCCCGCCAGGACGCCAGAAGACAGGCGGACTGGGCCGGTTTCGCCGACTGCGAGGAGTACGACAAGCTGATCATCTCGCCTTACGACGCGACGGTCTTCTGGCGGTGCACCCGCTGACCCCTTTGTGATCGACCGATCGCAGAGCCCTCGAAGTGACCCTTCAAGCCTTCAGTAGGAAAGCACCGCGGAGAGTGCGGCACCGCCGTCGAGGAGCGCCAAGGAGCGCGTCGTGATGGCGGCGTCCCGGGCGGCCAGCGCGGACGTGATGTCTTCGATGCGGCGGGAACGCCGTAACTCCGGCATCAACGCGCGAAGCGGCTCGACGCGATACCCGGCCAGCCGCAACTGATGGACGATCCGCGCGTCCCGCACCTGAGCCGGGGTGTACCGCCGCGTTCCTCGCGCCGGGTCGCGATCGGGGACGACGAGCAGCTCGGCGTCCCAGTGCCGCAACGTCGACGGGCGGACGCCGAGCGCCGTCGCGAGTTCGGAGACGCTCATCGAGTCCGAACCGCGTACGTCCTCGAGCGGTTCGCCCGAGATCACCCGGACGGCTTCCCTGGCCAGCCTCAGCTCCGCGCGCTCGGCGTCCAGCCCGGCGTGGGCCGCGTCGAGGAGGGCGAGTACCTCGGCGACCGGGTCCCGGTGGACGGCGCGGACGATCTTCTTGGCCTCGACCGGACCGACGGCCGCGGCGAGGGCGCGGTAGGCCAGCGCGGACCGGACGTGGATCTCGCCGTAGCTCCGATAGCCCGACGACGTGCGCGCCGCCGAGGGCAGCACGCCGTCACGTTCGAGATTGCGCACCTGCTGGACGGAGTACCCCGCCCGGCGCGCGACCTCCGCGGTACGCATTTGAGACTTGTCACCCGCCTGTCCTGGAAAATGACCTCGAACCCTCCATAATCACTTTAATGCGACGCTGGAAGCATGACCACCGAAGAGATCATCCATTTCGTGTCCGGGCTCGATGACGTCCTGGCCGTCACCCCGGCGCCCGGCGACGACTGGCCGGAACTCGGCTGGGGCGACGCGTTCTTCTACTACTCCCCCGACGGCGTCGTCCCGGACGGTGTCCAGCCGTTCGCGACGGTCGTCACCAAGGACTACCCCGGCGACGAGGCCTCACGCCTCGACCGGCCGGACACCTTTCGCGTGAACATCCACGCCGGGAAGGAGGCGTTCACCCGGCAACTCGGCCGTACGCCCCGGGAAGCGGCCGAAACCGACGTCGACCCCGGTGTCGCGGACACCGTGATCGCCCATCCCGTCTACGGGACCGCGGGCTGGCTGGCGGTGGTGAACCCGGCCGCCGGAACCGAGGCGGTGACCCGCGAACTGCTCGAAACGGCCTACCGGCAGGCGCGTACCCGCTACGAACGCCGCAACTAGAGGACTAAATGCGGTCTCGGGCACCTGGCGTCCCGGGCCGGGTCAGGCCCGCAACGCCGCGTCCAGGATCCGCAGCAACTCCCCGGCCCGCCGTCCACCGCCGGGTGCGGCCGGATAGCGCTTGAGGACATCGACCACGACGGGACTCGCCAGGCCTTTCGCCTTCTCGATGTACTCGGTGCCGACGCCGGGATCGTCGCCCGCGTCGAGTTCGAAGGCGCGGGCGGCGCCGGCCGCCGATCCGAGGATGTGCGGGACTTGAGTGGCTTTCGCCAGCGGGTGCAGATACGCGGACGCTCCCGCGTGCCCGGCGGCGCGCGCGGCCTCGAACGCGGCCTCGTGGCCGTCTTCGCGAGCCGTCTTCGCCGCCCGATGCGCTGCCAGCGCGGTCATCCGCAGCGCGTTCGTCCGCTTGCCCCCGCCCGCGAACACGCGTGCCTCGTCGAGGACGGCTCGCGGGCGTGGATCTCCGGGATAGCGGCGTTCGAAGATCGCCAGCGCGGGCTCGGCGCAGGCCAAGGCGAAGGCCGTGATTTCGCGGAGTTCCGCCAGGTCGAGCCCGATCATCATCGTCTTCACAGTATCGTTGAACCGCCGATTGGTACTTCTAGGCGATACTGGCAGGAAAATGGGGCGAAACCTTCAAAGCGGCAGGCAGCTCAGGCCGGTCGACCTCGCGCGTGAGCACGGGCTGTCCACACAGGCGATCCGCAACTACGAGGCGGACGGCATCCTGCCCGCCGCCGAGCGGAGTCCGCACGGCTACCGCGGCTACACGCCACTGCACGCGACGGCCCTGCGCGCGTTCCTCGCCCTCGTCCCCGGGCACGGCCACTCGACGGCGACGTCGATCATGCGGGCGGTCGGCAGGGACACGATCGGGGAAGCGCTCCGGCTGATCGACGAGAGTCACGCCCAGCTTCTCGACGACCGCCGCACACTCCAGGCGGTCACCGCCGCGCTCCGCGATCTCGAACCCGTGCCGCAGGAACGCGGCGAGCTGTTCGTCGGTCCCCTGTCCGGGAAACTGGGCATCCGCCCGGCCACCCTGCGCAAATGGGAACGCGCCGGCCTGCTCCGGCCGGAGCGCGACCCGCGGACGGGCTACCGCGTCTACAGCGCGGCCGACGTACGCGACGCCAAACTGACCCATCAGCTCAGGCGGGGCGGTTACTTGCTGGAGCAGATCGCCCCGCTGATCGACCAGGTCCGTTCGGCAGGCGGCGTGGCACCACTCGAAGCGACGCTGGACGACTGGCACTCGCGGCTCTCGGCCAGGGGCCGTGCGCTGCTTTCCGGCGCTGCCGCGCTGGACGCCTACCTCGGCGAACGTGCGCCGGAGAGCAAGCGGTCGAACTCCCGGCGGTAGCTGTCGGCGCCCGCCCCCGCCCGCCGAGCTTGACAGGTTGCCACCAAGTGTCACAACACCCGGATGGAGCAATCACCCGCGGTCGCTTTCCGAATAGTGACACCGTTCGGACAATGACACTCTTGCGCGGAGCAATACACGCGCCACTCCTATTTCGCCTACGAAAGTAGGCCGCTCCAGCCGAACCTACTTTCGGCGCTACGGGCCGATTACGGGCACTCGTAATCTGCATGACGTCGCGATGAACCGGGCGGACCCTGCCATTGCCGAATATCCGCCGGTTTGTCATTCCCTCCTTATCGAAGGAAATTCGCATGCGAATTCGCGGACCCGTCATGCTCACTTTGTTCAGCGCCTGCGTCGGTCTCGGCGCGTTCACCGTCCCCGCCACCGCCGCGCCCGCCGGCTACGACCCGACGATGCTCGAAACACTCGCCGCCCAGCTGAAGATCAGCCCGGTACAGGCAGCGCATCGGCTGGACCACGAGAAGAACCTGATCGCCTCCTTCGACGACGTCAGGGCCCGTGGCCTCCACACCGACGGCGCGTACTTCGACGACGCGGGCACCCTCGTGGTGAACGCGCCCGACGCCGGGACCGCGCGGGCCATCCGGTCGGCCGGGCTGACGGCACGCACCGGCGCCCGCGGCGAATCGGCGCTGAACACCCTGTCCGCCACCGTCGGCTCCGTGATCGGGGGCGACGTCACGCAGGTGCAGTCCTGGGGACCGGAACTCGCGGCCGACAAGGTCGTCGTCACCGTCCAGCCGGGTGCGGACGCCAAGCTGCTCGACAGGCTGTCCGCACTGCCCGGCGTGACCGTCCGGACCGGGCCCGCCGCCGGGAACCGGACGCAGGCGGACGTCATCCCCGGCCAGATCATGGACCTCGACCCCGGCACGAACTGCTCCCTCGGTTTCCCCGGCACCACCAGCGACGGCGACAACGTGCTGCTCACCGCCGGGCACTGCGTCGAAGGCAACCCCGACATCCTCGACCGCAACGGCGTGCACATCGGCCGCGGCGTCGCGACCGAGTTCCCGTCGACCGACATGGGCTTGATGGACATCGACGACGAGGACACCGGCCGGGGCTATGTGGACACCCGCAAGGGCACCACGGTCAGGATCACCGGCAGCTCGAAGGCGCCGGTCGGCACCACGCTGTGCAAGGCGGGCAACACCACCGGCTGGACCTGCGGCAAGATCACCGCGTACAACCAGACCGTCCGCTACAGCGGGGAAAGCGTCGCGACCCGCGGCCTGGCCAAGTCCACCGTCTGTACCGAAGGCGGTGACAGCGGCGGCGCCTACATCGCGGGCAACACCGCGCAGGGCATGACCTCCGGCGGCCCCTCCGACGGACACGACTGCGGTTACAACCAGGGCTCCAACGCCACCGGTTCGTACTCCTACTACCAGCCCGTGGTGGACGCGGCGAACACCTACGGGGTCACGCTGACCCGTTCCTGAGGACAACCGGGGTCCTGTGGATGATTCCGGCACGGCCGGGCCCAGGTACATAAGGCAGCCCCAAGTACATGAAGGCCCCCTTGCTTGCGCCTGACGCAAGCAAGGGGGCCTTCATGTACTTGGCATGCGAACCTCGAAATACAACTCACCGCCACCGGAATAACTGTGTGAAAGACGCGTCGCCACGAGTGATGTTCTCGTGGCCCTTGTCCTCTGCCATGGGATCGGCACCGGGATATCCGGTGAGCCATGGTGCCCGTTTTGGTTTCAGCGTCCGGTGGTTCCGTCGATCAGTTCGCGCAGGATGTCGGCGTGCCCGGCGTGTCGCGCGGTTTCCTCGATCAGGTGAGCCAGCGTCCATCGCCGCGACGGCGCGTGTTTCGAAGGACGAGGGCCCGGTTCGGTGAGGTCGTCCCAGGTCGCGATCTCGCCGTCGGCTTCGGTGTTGGTTTCCCGATAGGCGGCGATGATCGCCGCCGCCGTGCCCTCCGGCCGGAAGGTCGCGGGCCAGTCGGCGACGTCGTGCCCGAGCAGCCAGTGCCGTTCCACCGCGGTCAGATGCGTGACCAGGCCGAGCAGGCTGGTGCCCGAGGGCACCCCGGCGACGCGAGCCTTGGCCTCCGGTACTCCTTCGGCCTTGGCCGCGACGGCGGCGCGCAGGTGCCGCCCGGCGAGGCCGCCGAGTTCGACACGGCGTCGCCGCATTGGCTCGGCTCGGCCGACGGCCACGCCGTCGAAACCCTCATCCTGTTCGGACCCCAAGGCGAGCGGGCCCACATCCGGCGCTAACGGTCGTGAGCCCGAAGCACGCGAGATCCGCCTCTGAGCACGCCTCGATGACGCGACCCAAGACATAACGCACGGACTTCCGACTCACCGACACTGGCGACAACCAATCATGTTCGCGGATGGTCACCGCCGACCAGGGCGGGCTCGCGACGCCTGCGGTCGTGAGTGATTTGGGTCGTTCTAACGACCCAAATCACTCACGAGAACTCGACCGTCGCGGCAGGTGAGCCGGGCGCGGATTGGCCCTCTTGCGGCGTTCCAGCACCCAGTCGGCGAGCAACAGCAGGAGCAAGGGGCTGAGCCAGGCCCCGATGCTCACCGCGCTGTAGCGCATCAGCTCTTCGCTGCCGCCGAAGGTCGTTTCGAGCTGCGGTGTCAGCACGATCGTGGCCACCACGTTGATCACGCGGCTCAGCACGATCGACATCGCGAGCGCGAAACTGCGGGACATCCACCGGCGGTGCTCGCCGAAGCGGCGTTGGCGGGCCATCCGCAACCCGATGAGCGTGATCGCGATCCACAGCACCGAGCCCACCAGGTTGGCCACCCGCACCGACGGGCCCGCCGGGGTGTGCCAGCCGATGTAGAGGCCCATCGCCCCGGCGGGCAGTGCGCCGGCGAAGACGTAGATCCGGCCGGTGATCCGGTGCCCGCGCCGGTACCGCGCGCGGAACGCGGGCCAGATCTGGAAGCAGGCGGTCACCATGGCGACCGTGCCGAAGAGGACGTGCGCGACGAGCAACGGGTAGTAGAGGTCGTTGCCGGGCGGCGGTTCCAGCCGGGACTCGGCCGGGTCGAGGGTCAGGTACGGCGGCACGGAAAAAGCGAGGAAGGCCACCGCCACCAGCATCAGCGGCCCGATCCAGGGGCGTCGCCACCAGGCCGGGGTCCTGCCGGACGGTGACTGCGGCACGTTCGTCTGTTTCGTCGTCGTGGTCATGAAGGTCTGCTCCAAGAGGTCGGTCAGAAACTATGTACAACATACACATCAACGTATGTCATACATAGTTTTAGTATAGACCTCGACGACACGGACGGGATGGCAGATGGCGACACGTGACAGCAAGGGCCCGGATCTGGAGCGCAGCCTCACGCTGCTGTGGGCGGGACGCTCCCCGGGACGGCGCGGGCCGCGGCCGCAGCTCACCGTGGAGCGCATCGCGCGGGCCGCGATCAAGCTCGCGGACGACGGCGGCCTCGACGGGCTGTCCATGCAGCGGATCGCCACCGAACTCGGCTACTCGACGATGTCCCTCTACAACCACGTCCCGAGCAAGGACCTGCTACTGGAGGTGATGGCCGACGTCGCGGCCGAGAAGCCTCCCGAGCTCGACGACACGGACTTCCGCCTGGCGGTCCGGCAGTGGGTCGGCGCGCTCTGGGCCGGTTTCCAGACCCGGCCATGGCTGCTGCGCGTCCCGCTCGACCACACCCCGATCGGCCCCAACCAGCTCGCCTGGCTCGACCGTCTGCTCCGCCCCCTGCTCGCGGCCGGGCTGGCGCCCGGCGAGGCGCGGTCCGCGGCGTTGCACCTCACCGCCGTCGTCCGCGGCGCGGCGCAGATCGGACTGGACATGAGCGGCGCGCACAAGACCGTCGACGGCCGCCCGCATACCGAAACCGAGCTGGCACGAGCGCTGACCGAACTCGTCGACCCGGTCGGCTACCCCGCGCTGGCGACCGTCCACGCTGCCGAAACCACTACCGTCCAATCAGGACCGGAGGAGACTGGCGACGAGACCGTGCCCGCGGAACTCAGCTTCGGCGTGGACCGGTTCCTGGACGGGATCGACGCCTGGGCGCGGCGCCGTTGAGCTCAGGACACGGGGATCCCCCCGTGATCCACGCCGGTACCGGCTCGTGGTGAGTGGGCTCGCTGTGACCAGCCTGTTCGCGGCGTTGGTGGCCAGGGCGAAGGCGTGACTCGCGTGCTTGAAGACGGAACTCGCGTGCTTGGATGCCGAACTCGGGTGTGCTGGCACCCTGCCGTCCCGAGAACGGCACCGAGCATGTCCTGAAGGCCCCCTTTGAGACGTTGAACAACGCTTGGAACATGCGCCGCTCGTAGGTCAGTCCCTCGGACAGCGGGCTT
>NZ_JBFBBY010000038.1:0-58960 GCF_040682875.1 Amycolatopsis sp. NPDC051071
TTTGCTATCACTTTCCAAAAGAGAGTGATAGCAAAGGTCCCTTGCTACTTTCCGCTGGTCAGCCGCACCCCACGCCGCCAAACACCAGCCGTCAGCGGCACTCCGGGCCTGTACGCGAGGTGAGTGACCGAAGGCGCTTCAAGCACCTGAAGGTCGGCTCGGGCGCCCGGCCGCACGAAGCCGACGTCGTCGCGCCGAAGCGCCCGAGCACCACCCGCCGTCGCCGACCACACGGCCTCGTCGATCGTCATCCGCATCTGCAGCACCGCCGTCGTGACGCAGAACGCCATCGACGTCGTGTACGAGCTCCCCGGGTTCGCGTTGCTGGCCAGCGCGATCGTCGCGCCCGAGTCCAGCAGCCGCCGCGCCGGTGCCAGCGGCTGCCGTGTCGACAGGTCGCACGCGGGCAGCAAGGTCGCGACGGTGTCCGAAGCAGCGAGAGCCTCTACGTCCGCTTCGCTCAGGTACGTGCAGTGGTCGACACTCGCCGCGCCCAGCTCGACCGCGAGCCGCACGCCCGGCCCCTCCCCCAGCTGGTTCCCGTGCACCCGCAGCCCGAGCCCGCGCTCCCGCGCCGCCTTCAGCACCCGCCCGGACTGCGCCTCGTCGAACGCGCCGGTCTCGCAGAACACGTCCGCCCACCGCACCAGCGGCGCGACGGCGTCGAGCATGTCGCCGCACACCAGGTCCAGGTAGGACTCGGCATCGGCACCCGGTGGCACCAGATGCGCGCCGAGGAACGTGACCTCGTCGGCCACTTCGGCGGCGATCCGGGCCGAACGCAGCTCATCTTCGACGTTGAGCCCGTAGCCGGTCTTCGTCTCCAGACAGGTCGTGCCTTGCTTCGCCGCTTCGTCGACGTGACGCCGCAGGTTCGCCGCCAGTTCCTCATCGGACGCCGACCGCGTCGCGTTGACGGTGACCGCGATGCCTCCGGCGCTGTACGCCTTCCCTGCCATCCGCGCTTCGAACTCGGCCGTGCGGTCCCCGGCGAAGACGAGGTGCGTGTGGCTGTCCACCCACCCGGGCAGCACCGCGCGGCCGTCGACGTCGACCCGCTCGTCCGCGTCGGGTGCGTCGGCCGCCGCGCCGACCCAGGCGATCTTCTCGCCCTCGACGACAACGGCCGCGTCGTGGAGTTTGCCCAGTTCGCCGTCGTTCGTGGTGAGCTCGCCGATACCCGTGATCAGTACTGCCACAATGCCTCGATCTCCTTGGCCAAGACCGTTTCCGGCCGGTCGATCAGCTGATGCGTGCCGCCGCGGACGATCTCCCGCCCGGCCACGACGACATCCTGGACGTCCACCCCGGAGGCGGCGAAGACCACCCCGGACGGCTCGATCCCCGCCGTCCGCACCGAGCCGAGGCCCACGGTGACGAAGTCCGCACCCGCACCGGCGACCAGTTCGCCGACCTCGTCCCAGCCGATCGCGCCGTGATCGGTCGCCGCCGCGAGCAGTTCGTCCGCGGTGAACCGGCCGCGTTTCTCGCTGGCGAGCCGCTCGTTCAGCTCCAGCGCCCTGGTCTCCTCGAACGCGTCGACGACGGCGTTGCTGTCGCTGCCGACGCAGAGCCGCACTCCCGCGTCCAGCAACGTCCGCGCGGGGCCGATGCCGTCACCGAGATCCCGTTCGGTCGTCGGGCAGAAGCAGGCACGGCTCCCACCATCGCCGAGCCATTTGATGTCGCCCGGTGTCAGATGCGTCGCGTGCACCGCGGTGAGCCGCTCGCTGAGCACTCCGTTCTCCCAGAGCAGCCCCGTCGGAGTCCAGTGATAAGCCGCCATGCACTGCTCGTTCTCGGCCCGCTGCTCGGAAAGATGGATGTGCAGTGGGCGATCCTCGGGCGTTCCATTGTCCACTTCGGACAGCTGATCTTCGGGAACCGCGCGCACCGAATGAATCGCGCCCCCGACCCGGAAGGTCTCCTTCTCCCGCAATTCGCCGACTCGTTGCGCCCACTTCCCGGCCGAGCCGTCGGAGAACCGCCGCTGCACCTCGTCGGGTTCGACACCGATACCGCCCGCGAGGTAACAGGTGTCGAGCAGGGTGAGCCGGATCCCGGCGTCCTCGGCCGCCTGCCGTAGCGACTCCCCCATCGCGTTCGGCTCGGCGTACGGCTTCCCACCCGGTGCGTGGTGCAGGTAGTGGAATTCGCCGACACTCGTGTACCCGGCCAGCACCATCTCGGCGTAGACACCTCGCGCCAGCCGGTAGTACGCGTCCGGATCGAGCCTGGACGCGAGTGAGTACATGCGCTCACGCCAGGTCCAGAACGTGCCGCGGTCGTGGTGCGTCCGCCCCCGCAGCGCGCGATGAAACGCGTGCGAGTGCCCGTTCGCGAACCCGGGCACCGTCAGTCCGTCAAGGACGGTTCCCGTGCGGGCCGCGTTCGCCGCCACGGAAACGATCTTCCCGCCGTCGACCTCGATCCGGACGGCCTCGGCGATCCCGTCGGGTAACCAAGCCCGCTCACACCAATATGTCGTCATGTCGACAAATTCTCCAGGACGTTCGCGAGGGCGCGCGCGCCGTGGTCGACGTCCTCCGCCTCCGAGAACTCCTCCGGGGAATGGCTGATACCGGTGGGATTGCGTACGTAGAGCATCCCGGACGGGACGAACCCGGCCAGGATCGCCGCGTCGTGCCCGGCTCCGGTCGGCAGTTCCGGTGGCGCGCCCAGCCAGGTGCCGAGGTCGCGGCGCAGCGCGTCGTCGAAGATCACGTCGTCCGAGTACGACTCCCGGGTGACCTCGACGCGGCAACCCTCCTGTGCCGCCGCTTCCTCGGCCAGTTTCGCGATCTCCGCGACCAGTTCGGGTGTGACCGTGCCCGGCACCCGCGCGTCCAGCCACAGGTCCACAGTGGACGCGATGACGTTGGTCCCGCCCGGTACCGGCACGAGCCTGCCGACCGTTGCCCGCGCGTCCGCCGTCGCTCTCGCCAGCTTCCGCACGGCGAGGACGGTCTCGGCCGCCGGGATCATCGGGTCACGACGATCGCCGATCAGCGTCGCACCGGCGTGGTTTCCCTGGCCCTGGAAGGAGAATCGCCAGCGGCCGTGCGCGATCACCGTGTTGCCGACGGCGACCGGCGAGCCGAGGTCGATCAGCCCGCGCCCCTGTTCGACGTGCAGTTCGAGGAACCGCCCGATCAGGCCCAGCCGCTCCGGATCACGGCCGACGCGTTCGGGATCGAGGCCGGATTTCGCCGCCGCTTCGGCGAACGTGACGCCGTCGGGGTCACGCAGGCCACGTGCCTTGTCCGCGTCGATGGTCCCGGTCAGCAGCCGCGAGCCCAGGCACGGCACACCGAAGCGGCCGCCCTCCTCCTCGGCGAAGACCACGACCGCGAACGGCTTGACCGGACGGAACCCCTTGGCCTGCAGGATTTCCACCGCATCGAGCGCGCTCGCGACCCCGAGCGGGCCGTCGAAGGCACCGCCGCCGGGCACCGAGTCGAGGTGGCTCCCGGTGACGACGGCGTCCGGGCCGGGTGTGCCCCACCAGGCCCAGATGTTGCCGTTGCGGTCGGTCTCGACGCCCAGCCCCAGCCGCCCCGCGCGCTCCACGAACCACGCGCGCAGGTCGGTTTCGGCCGCGTCGAAGGCGTGGCGGGAGTAGCCGCCGCGCTTCGGGTCGCGGCCGACGTCCGAGATCTCCGCCAGCAGCGAGGACGCGGTCACTCGGCGTCCCGCATCGGCACGCGGACGCCGCGCTCGTCGGCGACGGCGGCAGCGCTGTCGTAGCCGGCGTCGACGTGGCGGATGACGCCCATGCCGGGGTCGTTGGTGAGCACACGTTCGAGTTTCTGCGCGGCCAGCAGGGTCCCGTCGGCCACGCTGACCTGGCCGGCGTGGATCGAACGGCCCATACCGACGCCGCCGCCGTGGTGGATCGACACCCAAGTCGCGCCGGAGGAGGTGTTGACCAGCGCGTTCAGCAGCGGCCAGTCGGCGATGGCGTCGGAGCCGTCGGCCATGCCCTCGGTCTCGCGGTACGGCGAGGCGACGCTGCCCGAGTCGAGGTGGTCGCGGCCGATGACGACCGGCGCCTTCAGCTCGCCGCTGGCGACCATCTCGTTGAACCGCAGGCCCGCGAGGTGCCGTTCGCCGTAGCCGAGCCAGCAGATCCGCGACGGAAGTCCTTGGAAGGCGACGCGTTCACCGGCCAGCTTGATCCAGCGCGCGAGGGATTCGTTCTCCGGGAACAGTTCCAGCATCGCGCGGTCGGTCGCCGCGATATCTTGCGCGTCACCGGACAGCGCCGCCCAGCGGAACGGGCCGTTGCCCTCGCAGAACAGCGGGCGGATATAGGCGGGCACGAAACCCGGGAAGTCGAACGCGCGCTCGCAGCCGCCGAGCTTCGCCTCGCCGCGCAGCGAGTTGCCGTAGTCGAACACCTCCGCGCCCTTGTCGAGGAAACCGAGCATCGCTTCGACGTGCTCGGCCATCGACTCGCGGGCGCGCTCGGTGAACTCGTCGGGCTTCTTGTCCGCGTAGTCCTGCCACTCGTCGACGCCGATTCCCTTGGGCAAGTAGGAAAGCGGGTCGTGTGCGGAGGTCTGGTCGGTGACGATGTCGACCTCGACGCCGCGGCGCAGCAACTCCGGCAGCACCTCGGCGGCGTTGCCGACGACGCCGACGGACAGCGCGCGCTTCTCCTTCTTCGCGGCTTCCACGCGGCGGATCGCGTCGTCCAGATCGTCGGCGACCTCGTCGAGGTACCGGGTTTCGACGCGACGGCGGGCACGCTGCGGGTCGCATTCGATGACGAGCGCGACACCGTCGTTCATCGTGACGGCCAGCGGCTGCGCACCACCCATGCCGCCGAGGCCGGCGGTGACGGTCAGAGTGCCCTTGAGGCTGCCGCCGAACCGCTTCTTGGCGACAGCGGCGAAAGTCTCGTAGGTGCCTTGCAGGATTCCCTGCGTGCCGATGTAGATCCAGGACCCCGCGGTCATCTGGCCGTACATCGTCAGGCCCTGTGCTTCCAGGCGGCGGAATTCCGGCCAGGTCGCCCAGTCGCCGACGAGGTTGGAGTTCGCGATGAGCACACGCGGCGCCCATTCATGCGTGCGGAACACCCCGACCGGCTTGCCGGACTGGACAAGCAGCGTCTCGTCACTGTCCAAAGTGGTCAGTTCGCGGGTGATCGCGTCGAAGCTGGCCCAGTTGCGGGCGGCCTTGCCGGTGCCGCCGTAGACGACCAGGTCCTCGGGACGTTCGGCGACGTCGGGGTCGAGGTTGTTGTGGAACATCCGTAGTGCGGCTTCGGTCTGCCAGTTCTTCGCGGTGAGCGTGGTGCCTCGGGCGGCACGGACCGTGCGGGACATGGGCTCAGACCTCCAGTTGGGCCGCGGCGAGGACGGCGCCCGACGCGACGAGTTCTTCGGCGGCGGCGATCTCCGGCGCCAGGTGACGGTCGGGGCCGGGGCCCTCGACCTTGGTACGGAGCAGATCCCGGACCCGGCCGGTGACCGGCGACGGGACAAGGGGCGCGCGCATGTCGAGTGCCCGCGCGGCGGTGAGCAGTTCGATGGCGAGGACCGTGTTGAGGCCGTCGACGGCCTTGCGCAGCTTGCGCGCGGCGGACCAGCCCATCGAGACGTGGTCTTCTTGCATGGCGCTGCTCGGGATCGAGTCGACCGACGCCGGCACGGCGAGGCGCTTGAGCTCGCTGACCACGGCGGCCTGCGTGTACTGGGCGATCATATGGCCGGAGTCGACGCCAGGATCGAAGGCGAGGAACGGCGGCAGACCGTGTGAGCGGGTCTTGTCGAGCATCCGGTCGGTGCGGCGCTCGGCGATACTGGCGACGTCCGCGAGCGGGATGGCGAGGAAGTCGAGCACGTACGCGATCGGGGCGCCGTGGAAGTTGCCGTTCGACTCGACGCGGCCGTCGGACAGCACGACCGGGTTGTCCACCGCGGAGTGGAGTTCACGCTCGGCGACGAGTTCGGCGTGCGTGAGGCTGTCGCGTGCGCCGCCGTGCACCTGGGGCGAGCAGCGGAGCGAGTAGGCGTCCTGGACGCGGTTGCAGTCCGGGCCGCGGTGGCTCTCGACGATCTTCGAGTCCTGAAGCGCGTTCCACATCCGCTGCGCGCTCAGCGCCTGCCCGGGGTGCGGGCGCAGCGCCTGAAGGTCGGCGGCGAAGGCACGGTCGGTGCCGAGGAGCGCTTCGACGCTCATCGCCGCGGTGATGTCGGCGGTGTCGAAGAGCTTGCGGAGGTCGGCCGCGGCGAGCAGCAGCATGCCGAGCATGCCGTCGGTCCCGTTGGTGAGGGCGAGACCCTCCTTCTCCGCGAGAACAACCGGCTCGATCCCAGCGTGCTTCAGCGCTTCGCCGGCCGGGACGACTTCGCCGTTGTACGCGACTTCGCCCTCTCCCATCAGCGCGAGCGCGACGGCGGCGAGAGGCGCGAGGTCACCGGAGCAACCAAGCGAGCCGTACTCGTGGACGAGCGGGGTGATCCCGGCGTTGAGCAGGTCCGCAAGCGCTTGCGCGGTACCCGGGCGGACTCCGGTGTAGCCGCTGGTGAGGGTGCGGAGACGCAGCAACATCAACGCGCGCACGACCTCGGTCTCGACGACCGGGCCCGCGCCCGCCGCGTGCGAGCGGATCAGCGACCGCTGAAGCGCCGTACGGCTCTCGAGTGGGATGTGCCTGGTGGCGAGCGCACCGAAGCCCGTCGAAACGCCGTACGTCGGCGTCTCGGCGTGGGCGAGGTTGTCGATGTGCTGGCGCGTCGCGGCGAGTTTCTTCTCGGCCGCTTCGCTGACCGCGACGGGCGAGTGGTCACGGGCGACCGCGACGACCTGTTCGGGCCGAAGCGGTTCGGACCCCAGAAGTACGGTTTCCGGCATAGCCCCATTGGACAACGCCATGCCCGCTGGTGGGCGACCCCAACCGGTGGTTGTGTCTGGTATCCAAGACGGAGCGGAAGAGAGCAAGGGACCTTTGCTATCACTTCTCGCGACGTTGAGAGAAGTGATAGCAAAGGTCCCTTGCTCCCCCGGCGCCGAGCGAGCAGGAGGTCGAGATGGGTGAGAGCAGCGAAGTGCCTGCGCTGCGGCGCGGCCTGAGCATCCTTCGCGCCCTTGCCGCCAGGCCGGGCCCGGTGTCCGCGGCCGCGATCGCGCGCGACCTGGATCTGCCGCGCTCGACGACGTACCACCTGCTCGCCGAACTGGAGGTCGCCGGTTTCGTGACGCACCTGCCGTCCGAGCGCCGCTACGGGCTCGGCATCGCCGCGTTCGAACTCGGGTCCGCCTACCTGCGGCACGACCCGCTGGAACGGCTCGCCGCCCCGCTGCTGCGCAAACTCGCCGACCGGGTCGGCCACACCGCGCATCTCGGCGTGCTGCACGGCAACGAGTCGCTCTACCTGGTCAAGGAACGCCCCACGCGTCCGGAAACGCTGGTCACCGAAGTGGGTGTACGCCTGCCAGGCCAGCTCACGGCGTCAGGAAGGGCGATTTTGCGCCACCTGCCGTCGCCACATGTGCGTGCGCTCTTCCCGGCCGCGTCGGCGTTCGTCCTGCGCACCGGCCGTGGCCCGCGCACCCTTGCCGAACTGCGCCGCACACTGAACGCGGAGGCCAGACTCGGCTGGGCGGTCGAAGACGGCCACGTCACCGAGGGTTTCGCCTCGGTGGCCTGCCCGGTCTTCGATCACGGCGGCCGGCCGATGGCCGCGATCAGTGTGACCCTCCGCCACCTTTGCCCAGGGACTGAAGGCTGCGAGGCAACTTGGCCGGACCTCGCCGAAGAGGTCCGTCTGACCGCGGCCGAACTGACCACCCGGATCGGGGGTCAGATGCGCTGAGCGTGCTTCTTCTGGACTCCCTCGAGCCCGAGCATCGCCAGCAGTTCCGCACAGTCGAGGGCATCGGAAGCGTGCCCGGCGACGGTCCTCGCGGCTCTGCCGTTCTGCAGGGTGAGGCGGACTTCTTCCTCCGCTCGCACACCGGCCATCCGGCTCTGGTCTTCAGCGGGGTCGGGACGACTGGAATGCCTAGCCCAGGTCATCTGCTACCTTCTTCCGGCCCTCCGGCGACACGGGGTCGTTTCGAAAGAGGGCCATGGTCGGACACTTAGCATGACATCCCACGCCGCGACTGCTCCCGGCGCGGGTGAATTGAGACGAAAATGACCTTGATTTTGCTACTCTCCGTGATCCAAAAAGGCCTCAAGCCGAGCATTGAACGGCGCACCCGTGTCGGGCACCAAATGCCCCATCCCCGCTACGACGTCGCGGCGCGCTCCGGTCCGGTTCGCGATCTCGTCGGCGATGATTTCGTACTCCGGCCGATGATCGCCGGTGACCACGAGCATCGGGAAATCCGTTGAGGCCAGCACATCGAGCGGCAATTCGGCATCGCCGGGCGGCCGCATCCCGATCAAGGCGCGGGCGCCGCGCCGCAACGTTTCCGGGACCGGATCCGGGATGGACAGTGGCACGCCGGCGAGCGGAAAGAACGCCTCGAAGACCTCGCGGGGATCCTCCAGCGGACCGGCGAGGAACCTCCGCAGCTCGGCGTCCCACGCGTCGACGACCTCGTCACCTCGGACGACCCCCGCCGCAGGCGGCTCGACCACGGTGAGCGTCCGGACCATCTCGGGCCGTGTGGCGGCCGCCAGCATCGCGACGATCGCGCCATAGGACAGTCCGACCAGATGCGCGGGCTCGTCGAGCACCTGGTCAGCGATCAACCCGGCGTCGACCTCGAAGTCCTGCACACCGTCGGGCGACTTCCCATGGCCGAGCCGGTCCGGCGCGAGCAACGTCCACCGTTCGGTCAGCGGCCGTTGCGCCCGCCACGCCTCCCGGCCGCCGAGCAGCACCCCGTGGACGAGCACGACACGCGGGCCTGAGCCCCACTGATGCACATGAAGCCGCATGCTTTGAGGATATGGCGTCGCACGAGCCGAATTCGACCGATCGGGAATTCGCCAAGATGCCCTCGGTAAGCGCTGAAACGAGGTCCGTCCCTCGGAGAAGACGAACGTCGTTGGCCAACCGGGCCACTACATCGTCGTCACCGACGATATCGAGCAGTACCGCGACACCCTCAGGATCGAGCAGACCAGGCATCTGCGAACCCAGTAGCCAAGCTCCCGCGAGCGCAGGGTCATAGCCCTGCCGGTCCAGGGCTATGAGTTCCTTGTCATAGAGCCGATCCAGGTACGGCCCCGATGCGTACCAGCCGATCATGGTCCCGAGGTCGATGGCGTCGCGCGTGGTACTGGCACGCCGATCACACCAAGTCAGAAGCTTGAGCAGCGCCAGCGCGGGCACCGCCGGAACCTTGATGGCGAGTCCACCGGGCAGGAGCACCAGTTCGGCCGTTGCCACGGCTTCGCTCAGCCCGCGGACGTTCATACGGTGATCGTCGGGCCAGAGGATGGTTCGGTCTTCCTCCTCGATGCCGCCATAAGGCACCGCGTCGACCTCGACGCCCTCCACGAGAAACGAATGCACGCTCCGGCCGTTCCGTTCCAGGCGACTCACGAATTGTTCGAAGTCGTCCCAGGTACCCATCGCGGCGGCGATGTCGATGTCTCGAGTGGCCCGTTCTGGCGGGCCACCGACCAGTCCGATCGAGAGGATCGTGCGTGCCGTCGCCCCGACCACGAGGTAGTCGACCGCCGCGGCGCGGGCGATAGCGTCCACCCGAGCCAGCACTCTCGCGGCAAGTAGGAGATCAGGTTCGGTCGATGCGCTTAAGTCGATCATCACCGCCCCGAATCCGGTCTCCGTGCTCACGCTGGCGCGGATCCCCGGAGGCCAGCAGGTCGGCGTAGATCAGCGTGGACGGCACGATCCAGGGCTGCCGCTTCGGAAACGGCTCCTTCCAGAACCGGGTCCGGACGTGCACGTTGCCGTCGTTTTCCGCCCGAGCCAGGCGATGCCGGCCGATGAGCTGTACCGGCAACTGGGTGGCGTAGAGCGTGAGCGAGGCCGGCCGCAGATGTGGGTCGATGAGGCTCGCCCCGGCTTCCCCACCCACCTGGACCCCCAGGGAAACCAGTTCGGCTTCCGCATCGCGCCACCACGAAAGGTCGGACGCGGTGAACTCGCCGAGGGCCAGCGCGACATCCAGGCTGATCGAGTACGCCTCCGACCACCGGTCAAGCGGCTCCGCTCCGCGGGCAAGCCGTCGCTCGTTCCCACGCTCATACAGGTAGCCGGCTCCGGTGAGCTCTTCGATGACCGTCTTGACCGTGCCGAGCGACACACCGCTCAGCGCGGCCAACGAGCGGTACGGGAAGGTGGCTGTCTCCGGCCAGCTGAGCAGGATGAACAGGACTTGAAGACCCGCCCTCCCGAAGGCCCCCGCACCTCGCGACGAGGCTCGTCCGGCAAGCGTGGTGGGCTTGCGGCGGCCCCGGACGTCGATCAGGACGTCATCCCAGGCGAGGTGCGCGTTGCCCGCGGCGTCCACATAATCGATCCCCCGGGCACGCAGCCGCTCGGCGATCGGTTCGCTGAGGTGCGTGGTGAACAGGAGCGGTGGAGGGGTCGTTGGGAAATGGACCGCCGTGGCCAGCTCCACGGTCATCCGCCGCTTGATTTCGACACCGTACGTCCGGGCAGCGCCAGACCCCGTGGTGAGCCTCACGAGGACATCCATCTGATGCCTCTGCGGATCACCGAGATCTCCCCCGGCGGTACCGAGCACTTCTACCCTGAAGCCCAACTCCTGGAGCCGGGCGCGGGCGTCGGCGGACCAGTCCATCGCGTTCAGCGAGCCATCATGTTCATTCGTACTGAACATGCGTATATTTTTGAACACAACCTAGCCTTCGCCGCAACCCGGCCGCGCACCCAAGCGTCCGCTCACGCCCTATAACGACAAATGGCGAGCGCTCTCAACGAGCGCTCGCCATCCGAACAGTGGGGCTTCTACGCCGTTACTCCAACCGCTCCGACTTGCTCGGACCGCTGGTCGGGGCTCTACGGGAGATCAACAACCCCACCGATGACCGTCACGATTCGATAACGAGCATTGCGGGGCAGGACAGCCTCTTCTGACTACGTGCGGCAGATCCTCACGGAGCAGGACATCACCAACATGATCGAGGCCTATTTGCTCAGACGCTACCGCGAAGGTGCTGGCTGAGCCGTACAGCATACACACCTCAACGATCAAGAACAAGTTGAGGGAGTTTGGAGTACCACGAACGTTCTAGTTCGACTGCCGCTGGTCATACCAGTCCTTATAGATCGGCGTCCAAGGCGGTTCGACACCCTTCCAGCCCTCAGAGCGATAGGTTCGATGAAGCGGGTAGACAGTCATCCCCAGTTCTGCCTCCGAACGCTCATGCGGAACAGTCCACTGCCCATGCGCTCCAGGAACCGGCTTGATTGGCCGGGCTGCCATCTCGATGAAGATATGGTCGATCACGCCATGGTCAAAATAGTCGAATACTGTCACACCAAGCTTGCAGCTTCCGTTCGGATTCGGAGGGTTCGGATTCTCAAACGCATCCGCCCACTCGCTCAAGGTGTGCCCATAGCCCCACTCGAAAATTGCCGACTCACCTGGACGAAGAAGATACTCATTCCTGTCGACTGTACCGACAGCTGGAGGAACAGGCGTGTTACGTGTCTGATTCGGCAGCAGCGAGGACCGGCCTTCGATAAACTGCGCATCGCCATCTAGCCGCACCCGCGCCGTACCATGACCCTCATTGACGAGGACGCCTCGCATCTTAAACCACATGAACCAGCCACGCTGACCATCGAAAACGAAAGGCTTGGCTGAAGTCGCGTCCCAGCTCGCAGCAAGCGACCGATGGTGCAGAAGTGGCAGCTCACCGCCGCCGGGCATCCCGGAGCGGGTTTGATCAACGAGAGGAGGCCATGCAGGCTCCTCCATCAAGGCAATTACTCGCGGAGCCTGTTCGTCCACTCGGATTCTGCCGGCTTCAAGCACAGCGTTTCGGGCAACCTCAGCCGATTCGCGTGCAACATCGACCGTTTCTCTAGCTGCCTTTGTTTGATCAGAAGCAAGATGAACCTGCCTTCTGAGTAACATAAGCTGCACGACAGCAAAGGACACTAAACCAATGTTCGCCAACGCGGCAACGAACGTTCCTATATCTGCGAGAATTTGCCAATCGGACGGAATATCTGCTGCTTGTTGGGCAAAAAGAAACATGGCGTCGAACACAAGGGGCATAGTATTAGTTTATGTCATGCTTGACCGAACGCAAAATCATGACAGCCGAGAAGGACCGAAAAAACTGTAACTTGCCACCACACGTCGAACCCGTCCAGAGAATAACGGGCCGGCTCACTTTCCCGAGGCGGCAATGTGCTTAATGATCGTCGAGGTTCGACGGAACAGTCAGCTGGTCCGAGAAAACCATAACCTCTTGCGCTTTGACTACGCGATGAGCCGAATAATTCAGAGAAAAAAGGGCGTTTCTCCGCTCGGAGTATAGTGCGTGCACTTGAGGAACATTGTCGTAAGTCAGTACCCATTTGGTATCCGCGTAGCCGTTAAGACACTCGGCAAGTTTCGCGTGATCGCTGGCACCAAAGGAGTTCAAGTACAGCGACCCGGCCTTATCGAAGTAAGGGGGGTCAGCGTAAATAAACGAGTTGGATCGGCGTGCATACTTTCTAATTACTTTCATGCCATCGTCGTTCGTGACACTTA
The DNA here is from genome assembly GCF_040682875.1 of Amycolatopsis sp. NPDC051071. Classification (NCBI taxonomy): domain Bacteria; kingdom Bacillati; phylum Actinomycetota; class Actinomycetes; order Pseudonocardiales; family Pseudonocardiaceae; genus Amycolatopsis; species Amycolatopsis sp. NPDC051071. The sequence continues at coordinate 12,670 of NZ_JBFBBY010000038.1, forward strand.
TTCGACGGGCGTGCAGACCGATCACGCGCATCCGCTCCGTCAGCGCCTCCTTGTTAAATCGCGCGTCAATCTTATAGTTTCCAGTCTGATCCATCCCACCAATAGGACCACCGTTGAGAACGCCAGAACGGTTAGTCCTATTGAGATAAAAAGTTGCAAATCCAAGCTCGAAGGAATCCGCCGCACTGCCCAGGTAGATTTCTTTCTGGCGAGACCACTCCTTGACGGTAAGGTCAGCCTTCTGAACACGCTCACTAAACCGATCCGGCTCAGATACCAACGATGTCCAGAATGCATGCACGGCGGGGTCAAGGTCGTTGATAACGATCCTCTGAACTTGCCCAGTCACGAGTAGGGCAAGTGCAGCTCCCGCGCCGCCGGCATACGGTTCGACGTATGTTCCCTGGGTCAGACTGTTGGCTCGCACGAGCAGCTTCAACTTGGAATAGAGCGATCCCTTACCGCCAGGGTAACGAAGAGGTGAGATTGTCACCCGTCGCTGCAGGCTCTTACCGGAGTACTCACTCTTGGTACTACTCATGGCGCGAGGATCACTTTCATCAGTTCGTAGATCGAGTGCCAGCAGTTACGAACATCGTCAGGAATTGCATGAAACTTAAAGTTGTGGTTGACCGCATTTAGTGCATCAAGGGAAACGTTGTAGTACCCACCGATTTTGTCGGAAGCGAGTTTCTTGACAACCTGAGCCAGCCCTCGGTTACCCTTCGCACGGAGATGCCCTTCCAACCACGCAAAACAATGCGAGAGGTAAACGAAACCGTTTGAACCATGAGGGCGCAAGTTTACCCCCAACTCCTCAGCATACGCCTTAATCGACTTCTCAAGGAAAGTCCTCAACAGGTCCATCGTTGCGTTCGGGTAGAACTCGATGTTTATCCGGGCAACTTCCCCGAGAATCAAGCCGATGCTAGGTGGATAGCTTGCAGGAACGGTCAGTTCGGCGGTATTCAGATGCACCGGCTTTCTGACCCGTTGCTTGGCTTTTACTTCAGCAGGTTGCGCGCCATCGTCGGCGGGCTTGTTTTCCGGCTTGACTTTCGGCGTATCGTCCTTTGGCTCATGCCCCTTGAATCCACCACTTGGCGTCTGCCGTGTACCCGGATCGCCACCAGCGGTACCAGGCCGATCATCAAGACTTGAGTCTTCCAAGGAGGCGGCGTCAGCCTCATCAAGGAGAACCCGAAGTTCCTCAAGGTATGCCTTATAGAATTCGCTATCCGCCTTGTTTAATTTACGCGTATCGGTGTATTTGGTTTTAATATCACGCACGACTTTTTCTGCAAGCTTACCAAATACCTGCCGAGGCAAGCTCGTAGTTACCCTGTAATCCTGATCGACCACGAGACCCATAATCCGCAAAAAATCGTTGTTTGGGTACAGCCGCTCTAGCGTGGACACCGTAAATTTCCGGCTTGCGACGTAGTTCTTTAGCTCTAGATCGTCGAAGTCAGCAGAAGCGAATACATCCAGAAAGCCACTGCGAAGCACAAACTTCTTGACGTCCACCGTGGGATACTGCTCAATCAAATCTTTCGGCGACTTACCGCCAACAAGCTGCGCTTTAAAGAAGGCCGCTTGCCTATTCGGCGACCAAGCTCGACGCTGACTTCCAGTGTGGATCGCTCCGACCAGCTGCAGAGCTTCGTCCTCGCTCGGCGCAAGCTTGACACTAATCTTCTTAAGCGAGCCGCGGTTGGGGATATTCGACGCAATCCGGGTTACTTGCGACTGGAAGTGCGGAGCTATATACGGATTCTGAATAGACTTCAGGGCGGCGACTCGCCGGTTGCCCTCTACTACGACGAGCTTCTTCTTTCTTCGAACGACGATCGGGATCTCATGAGTCAGGTAGCCAACTTTAGCGATACCGTCGACTAACGTGAGAACACCCTCATTACTAAACAGGTCCTGGATGATGTCACTTTCGGTCACGCCGTCAGATAGCTCGAGCCGGACGTTGTAAGGATCGAGCTCCAGTTCATCGACGACGTCGACAACCAGCTCTTTCCAGGTCGACATGTCGATCATTCCGAACCTCCGTCAGTGCCCTAAGCCTCGCGGTGACCATCTAGCGATCTTGACCACCTTAGTGGCCTAAGCTGGGCGCCGTGACGCACCGCCACTGCTCCAATCAGGTGGCGATGAGCCTCAACTTGTCTCCATGCCTTTGACCAGGCATTTGTCGTCGCAGAAGCGCGTGGCCGACTATCTCAAGCCGTAACCGCTGAGTAATCCAGCCGAGAACAATTTCGGGCACTGACCGCCCAGCAGTGCGATGACATCATTTCCGCACGTCAAAACCATGATCACCAACTCCGGCGCCGCTCCCATTGACGGGCGCGCCACCCTCCGTCACCATGGACGAGATCGAAGCAACATCCGGCAAGTTGCTCGCAAGGAGGCATCATGCGCGCCACGTTCCTCGGCAAAGACCCCGAATCGCAGGAAGGGCAGTCGCCGACCCTGTTCGCCACTGACCGAACCGATCGCGCCACGTACATCGCGCAGGGGTGGAAGGTGACCGACCCTCAGGCTCTCGCCGACGTCGGCCCCGTACCCGACCACGAGACGCTGATCGAGATCCCCGAAGGTGTGCTGAAGTTCTACGCTAAGCGCTACTTGCAGGAGGGAGAAGACCGCTGACCAGGCTCATAGAGCCCGGCCCTGAGTTCGGCCAGCTCTTCCGCACCTTCGAGCACACCGCGTTCCGCTTGGAGACGAAAGATCAGTACAAGTCGGGTAACGAAGCTGACGCCTTGCGCCAGTTCGTCGCCGGTGAGCCCGTGGACATGCGCTGGTTCTCCAACTGGTTGGCGATGATCAGTGAGGCAACGCAAGAGGGTCGCCGCTTCAGTCGCGTTCGAGTGGTGAGCACGCCGCTGACCGACTACAGCCGCTTCGGCATCTTCTGCTCGGAGTACACCAACGCGGCCGGTGAAGACATACGCTATCTCGTCAGAGACCAAGCCGGCGACTTGCCGGACTATGACTTCTGGCTGTTCGACTCGTGCAAGCTGGTCAAGATGCTCTTCGACGACGAGGAGAACTTCCTCGGTGCCGAAGTCATAGATGACCCAGCCACCATCGTTGACCACAACTACTGGCGTGATGCTGCCTGGCACAAGGCAGTGCGACGGGATGATTTTGCCGCAGAGTAGGGCATCGGGTGTGTCCAACGTTCACGAGGCACGCATCGCACTAGGAACCCGACTCCGCGAGCTTCGCCAGCGGGCCGACATGACCGGCAGGCAGCTCGCGGAGTCCTTGTCCTGGCAAGCGTCGAAGATCTCGAAGATAGAGAACGGCAAGCAGACTCCTAGTGATGACGACATCGTTGCGTGGACAGGAGCGACTGATGGTGAGTCGGAGCGGGCCGACCTCCTCGCTTCGCTCCACACGCTCGAAGTTCAGCACGCCGAGTGGCAACGGCAGCTTAGAACTGGCCTGAAGCCTCACCAAAACGAGATTGCCGAGATCAACGCGCGGACACGCCTCTTCCGGGTGTTCGAGTCCACCTACATTCCCGGCCTGCTGCAGACCGCCGAGTACGCTCGCTCACGTTTTGCACAAAGCATCACCGTCTTCAAGGTGCGTAACGACATTAACGAAGCGGTGCGAGCGCGCATGCAGCGTCAGGACGCGCTGTACCGACCGGAGAAGCGATTCCACTTCGTTCTCACCGAAGCTGCGCTTCGCTACCGGCTCTGTTCACCGGAGGTCATGCTCGGCCAGCTCGACCGGCTCGTCTCCATGACGTCACTTCCGAACGTGAAGCTCGGCGTCATCGGTTTTGACACGGCCTACGTCGTCGCACCCGCCCACGGCTTCTGGTTGCTGGACGACGAGCGGGTGATGGTTGAAACGTTCTCTGCTGAGCTGAACCTTGCCCAGCCGCAAGAGATCGAGCTGTACAGCAGCGTGTTTAACGAGCTCTCCGCCGTCGCTAGCTACGGTCGATCCGCTCGAGCCATTATCACCCGTGTCATCGACGACCTGGCACAGCAGCTTCCTGCGGAATAGCGGCGGATTGCCCAGCTCATCGGCCAGTTTTGCCGTTGCGAGCAATTGCGAGCAACCCGCTGTCCAGACGGGTAGCGGCTTGCTTACTCTCCAGGAACACCATCCGCTGACCTGGGAGAACGCCCTGTGATCACGTCCGTGCCCTTGCTCGACGCTGACCAGATTGCCCGCTTGCCCGAGCGTGCCCGGGAGGTGGTCGAGTACCGCAAGAGCGGTCTGAGCCTCAATCACATCCAAGGTTGTTCGCTCGGGTGCGCCTACTGCATCCGGCACACCTACGGCCTATGGGACGAGAACAAACCTGTCGCGCTCATGAGCGACGCCCAGGCCGTCGAGGAGCTGGTCAGCCACCGCTACTTCCAGCCGCACGTCACGCCGATTCAGCTGTTCAACCGGGCGACTGAGCCGTTCTTGCCGAAGGTTCGGCCACACACCTTTGCTGTCCTTGAAGAGCTGGACGCCCGCGAGCTGACCAACCACGTGCTTGTCATTACCCGGCACCAGCTCAAGCTTGACGACATCGACCGACTCAACCAGTTCCACAACCTCAAGGTGACGTTGCTGTTCACCTATTCCGGTATCGACAACAAGGACGTCGAGCCGTACCCGTCGCACGTTGCGGCCGACTCCCTGAAGCGCATGAGCGCCCCGGCTATCCGCACGTACCGCACGGTCTTGTACTGGCGTCCATTGGTCGCCGGCTTGAACGACACCGACGAGCACCTGGCCGCCGCGCACGAGCTGAGCAAGCACGCCGACGCCACTGTGTTTACCGGGCTCTTCTACCGGGACCAGATAGCCGAATACTACAAGGCCAACAAGCTCCCCGAGCCCTATGAGGACACCGCCCGCCGCAAGATCGTGCCTGAGACCTTGGAACGTCGCGTACTCGACGCCTTCTCGAACTCGTCGACCTTGTTCCGCAAGACCTCGTGCGCCGTCTCCTACGCCCATGGCCTTCCTGACTACAGCGGCCACTACGGCATACGGGAGCTGTGCGACATCTGCCCGTTAAGTCAGCTCGAACTCTGCGCCGAGGCTCACCGTGTCCCGTCCGCCGAAGACATACACCAAGTTGCCCGCGTGTTGCCGGAAGCCGACGAGCTTCACGTCGTAGACATCTCTGAACGGGCGGCAATCGTGTCCGGCCTGGCCGTCGAGCAGCCGCGCTACTTCCTTCAGCACACGCTCGGCTTCCAGGTACACGACCAACAACACCCGCACCACGCGAACCGGCATGGTCGCGCGGATATCGGATGGAAGGGGAAGTCATCATGACCGACTGGACCAAGTTGAACTACGTGGTTGTCGATGTCGAGGGCAACGGCACACAGCCGCCCGACTTGGTCGAGCTGGCCGCGGTGCCGATAGTCGACGGGATCATCGGGGAGCCTGCAAGCTGGTTGGTTCGCCCTGACCTTCCCATCACCTACTTCGCTCGGAAGATCCATGGGATTACCAACGAGCAGTTGACCGACTCCCCTGTGTTCGCCTACATCGAGGCCGATGTGCTCAAGGCGTTGGACGCTTCGGCCCTCATCGCCCACAACGCGCATGTTGATGTGGGCGTGCTTCAACGCAAGCTCGGCGACTGGGAGTGCCCCGAGGTATTCGACACGCTCAAGCTGGCTCGGCGCCTGCTCCCTGGACGCAAGACCTACAAGCTCGGCTCGCTGGTCGAAGAGTTCGACCTTGCAAGCGGGCTGGAAGCTGAGGACCAACCGCACCGGGCCAAGTACGACGCCGTGGTGGCGGCAAGGCTCTTCGTTCATCTGGCAGACCGGCGGACGCTGGAAGAACTGCGCGACCAACCAACTGGAGGGAGCCCTGATGACGCCTCGGTTCTCTTCTGACCGCAAGCACGGCTTGTTCGTCAGCGTCGACGGACCAGGCGGTGCGGGGAAGACCACGATCGTTCGCCACTTGGCTCAAATGCTTGTGGCCCACGGTGCACACGTACACGTCACCGCGGAGCCGTCCACCAAAACCATTGGACAGCTGGCCTACGAGCTGACGCCGACCGTCACCGGCCACGCGCTGGCCTGCCTCTACGCTGCCGACCGCTACCACCACGTCGAGACCGAGATTAGGCCGCTCCTACGGGCGGGCAACATCGTCATCTCCGACCGTTACCTTGCCTCCGGGCAAGTCGTTCAGCGCTTCGACGGCGTTGACCCCGTCTTCCTCTGGCAACTCAACGAAGAGGTCGAACGACCAGACCTCACCGTCATCCTCGAGGCCGACCCGAACGTCATCACCGAGCGGCTGAGCGAACGAGGGCCGCACAACCGCTTCCAGCTCGCGCCCGACAGTAGCCACGCCGAGGTCAAGTTCTACCGCGAAGCCACCGACACCCTGATCGAGGCAGGTTTCGACGTCATGCGGGTGGACTGCAGCAGTCGCCCGCCAGAGCAGTCCGCGGCGCTCATCCGCAATCGACTGACAGCTCTCCTCGCACCGAACGAGGTGCTTAGCTGATGAACGACTCCGTCACCGAGGAACGATGGACCCGTTGCAATCGCCGGAAGCTACAGCCGTCAGCAGTACACCGACGCCGTCTTCGTCTTCAATCGAACGAACGTCAGCGCCGCCCGCGTCCTCGATGACACCTACGCGTTCATCGTGGAGTCCAGAGCAGACTGGAGCGCTTGAGCAGTGAACGCGCTCGCACAACTGAGCAGTCAACTGCCCGCGCCAGCCAACGTTCCCCGGATGCGTGAAGAGCCCCGGTTTCATGCCTCACTCGACCTGGTAGCGCTCCCCACAGCCGTCCCCGTTGCCCGCATGTTCATCGCCGACACCCTGCACCGCTGGCACGCCCTGTTCATCGAAGAGCATATGGAAGCCGTGGCCGCCGAGCTGGTGTCCCTCGCCGTCGCGGCAACCGGACCGGCCGCAGGGACGAGCTGGTCAGACCTCACCGAGCTCAACCGATCACCTTGCGAATGCTCGGTTACCGGCGATACATCGTCTTCGAGGTCACCGACGCGCACGATGAAGCGCTCGTTCTACCCGATCACTGCCACGTGGATGAGTCGACCGGCCTTGGCCTGGTCGACGCCCCGGCTGACCGATGGGGTTCATTCGTGGCACCACGGGGTCGGGTGATCTGGGCTCGGATGGTGATCACCCGAGGCAAGGGCAACGGTGGCGAGTACTTTTACTTCTTCTGTCGCGGCCGTCAGAAACACCTCTGCGACCTGCCATATCTCAGCATCGCCAAACTGGAGGCTGCCGTCGAGCGCCACCTGGGCACCGTGCGCCTGTCCAACGCCTTCCAGACGCGGTGATAACAAAAGCACCTCCAACCTCGGTGAGGATGAAGGTGCTTTTGATCTTGCTTACCGACGCGGAACTACTCTCCGTGGTCCTTGCGGACCACGGTTCAAGTAAGACCGCGCTGGTGGAGGTGCCGGGAATTGAACCCGGGTCCTCTGGCGTATCATCAGGGCTTCTCCGTGCGCAGTCCGCTATGTCTCTACTTGGCCCCTTCAGTCACGCGAACAAGCTGAAGTGACGAGCCCAGCCACTGTTTGATTCCCAATCACACACCGTAGCCGAATGTGACGGTAAGCCTCCTAGCTGATGCCGGTGACCGGGTCGGAGGCAACCCCGGACCGACAGAGTTGCTCTACTGCTTAGGCAGCAAGAGCGAACTCGCGCTGGCTCTTAGGCTCGGCGCTTATTGGTTTGCGATGACGCTTACGGTGGTCTCTCGCCTGCACCGGCACGCTTCTCCTGATTCAACGTCCAAAGTCGAAACCGTTCACCCCCTTGGTGGGACACAACCTCTACAGCATAACGCGGACGGCAACCGGGTTAATCCCGCAGGTGGGGCTAACCCCACCTGGGAGATGCCCGCGGGCACCATGTCGCCTGCCTCTCCCTGGCGCGATGCTTGTCTCATCGAACCGGAGAGGAGCACGACCATGAGTTCGCTAGCGGCCGAGCGGGAGCTGAGCAGGTCCGATCCGTCGTTCGGCGGCTCGCTGGTCTACCTGCTGATGAACCTGCCGATGGGCATCCTCGCGTTCGCCCTCCTGATGTCGTTCATCTGGCTGGGCATCGGCACGGCGGTCGTCTGGATCGGGCTCCCGATCCTCGCGCTGGTGATCCTGTCGGTCCGCGGGGCGGCCCGGATGGAACGCGCCCGGGTGTACGCGCTGCTGGACCGCTACATCGACCTGCCGTACCTCCCGCTGCCCGTCGCCGGCCAGTCCGTGCGCTGGAAGGCACGCCTGAAGGACCGGTCGACCTGGCGCGACCTCGGTTACTTCTTCGTCTTGTTCCCGGTCGGGATCATCGAGTTCGTGCTGGTCACGGCGTTCTGGTCGACCAGTCTCGGCCTCGCGGGCCTGCCGATCTACTACCGCTTCCTGCCGGACGGCGTCTACCGCTTCCCCAGCTGGGACGTTCCCTGGTTCACGGTCGACTCGACGATCTCGGCGCTGCCCTGGGCGGCTCTCGGGGTGCTCTGCGTCGCCCTCTCGGTAGCGTTGACGAAGGCGTTGGCGGGAGCACACGCCCGGCTGGCGACGGCGTTGCTCGGGCCCACTCACGCCCAGCGCCGCCGTCTGGAAGATTCTTGGAGCGGGGTTCCGACGATGAGCACGGTGAACGGATGACGATCGACCAGCAAGTGCAGCAGGCAGGGATACCGCGGCCGCGTCCGATGCGGTCGATCGCGTACATGTTCGTCAGCTTCGTCTTCCGGCTGCTCCAGTTCATTTTGATCATCGTCGGCCTGTCGGTCGGCATCGCGACGGCGGTGGTGTGGATCGGCTTCCCGATCCTCATGGTCACGACCAACTTCATCCGCTGGTCCGCCGACCGGGAGCGGGGCTGGGCGCGGAAGATGCTCGAAACTCCGCTAGAGCCGATCGAGCGCCTCCCCGTCGAGGGACTTTCGCTGGTCAAACGCTGGCTGACCCGGCTGACCGACCCGACGACGTGGCGCGACCTCGCCTACCTGATGGTGGCGTTCCCGCTGGCCTGCGTGGAGTTCCCGATCGCGATCGCGTCGATCGTGCTGCTGCCCATGGCGATCTGGGTGACCCCGTGGGTCGGGTGGCTGCACGGCAACCTGGCGTACTCGCTGCTCGGCCCGAACCGCACCCAGAAACTGGAGCAGAAGGCGGAGCACCTGCAGGCGTCACGGGCCCGCGGTGTCGACGCGGCCGAGGCCGAACGCCGCCGCATCGAGCGTGACCTGCACGATGGCGCCCAGCAGCGCCTGGTCGCCGTCGCGATGAGTCTCGGCCGCGCGAAGTCGAAGTTCGACCACGACCCGGACGCCGTCCGCGAACTGATCGACGAGGCGCATCTCGACGCCAAACTCGCGGTGTCCGAACTGCGCGACCTCGCCCGCGGCATCTACCCCGCCGTGCTCGGCGACCGCGGGCTCGACGCGGCGCTGTCCGCGCAGGCCGCGAAGTCGCCGATCCACGTCGACGTGAAGGTGGACGTCGAACCGCGCCCGCCGGCCGCGGTGGAGACAACGGCGTACTTCATCGTCGGCGAGACGCTGACGAACATCGCGAAGCACTCCGGAGCGACCGAAGCGGGCGTGAAGGTGTCGCGTACCGACTCGATGGTGATCGTCGAGATCACCGACAACGGGCACGGCGGCGCCGAAGTGCGCCCCGGTGGCGGTCTCGCCGGGCTCGCCGACCGGGCGGCCACGATCGACGGCGTGATCACCGTCGTCAGCCCGTTAGGCGGCCCGACGGTGATTCGGGCGGACCTGCCCTGCCAGTGGTGACCCGCTCGTGAGTGAATAGGCTCTGCCATTCACTCACGACGCTGGGGGCAGCATGCGGGTTGTCATCGCCGAAGACGCGGTTCTGTTGCGCGAAGGCGTGATCCGCCTGCTCGCCGACGAGAACATCGAGACCGTCGCGGCCGTGGACAACGGCGAAGACCTCCTGGGCGCGGTCAAGGAGCACCGGCCGGATCTCGCGATCGTCGACGTGCGGATGCCACCCACCTTCACCGACGAGGGCCTGCGTGCCGCGCTCGGCGCCCGTGACGCCATCCCCGGCCTCCCCGTCCTGGTGCTTTCCCAGTACGTGGAGGAAAGTTACGCCGTCGAGCTGCTGTCCGGTGGCGCCGGCGGTGTCGGCTACCTGCTCAAGGAGCGCGTCGCGGACGTCGGGGACTTCCTCGACGCGGTGAAGCGGGTCGCCGGCGGCGGGACGGCCATCGACCCGGACGTCATCGCGCAACTGATGGCGCGTGGCCGCAAGAACCCGCTCGACGCGCTCACCGCCCGCGAGTCCGAGGTGCTGGGGCTCATGGCGCAGGGCCTGTCGAACACCGCGATCGCGAAGTCGCTCGTCGTCTCCCACGGCGCCGTCGAGAAGCACATCGGCAACATCTTCTCGAAACTCGGCCTCGAAGCGAGCTCCGTGGAACACCGCCGGGTCCGCGCGGTCCTCACCTACTTAGGACGCTGACCTGGGGGAAGAGAGCAAGGGACCTTTGCTATCGCCTCCCGGCCCGCCCCGGTACCGGCACCGAAGTAGCTCTTGGTGGCGAAGCGGTCACTCACCTAACATTGGCAGACTGTTGGTGAGCGACCAGCCGAGCCGAGGAGGACCCATGACCGACCGGCCCTCCCATCACGCGCGTTTCTTCGGCGGCCCCCTCGACGGGCGTGTCCAGGAACTCGGTGACACCGAACCGATCGCGGGCACCGTGCTCAAGCATGTCCATCTGCACGACGGCCCGAAGATCGAAACCCGTTACGAACTCGGCCTCGCCGAGGACGACTGCTGGGAGTTCCGGCTGTGCGCCGCTCCGGTTCCGGAGCCCGCGCCTCGGCCGGAACCCGAGACCGACGGTGTGGGGTAGGGAAAACCTCACCTTCGACGGGCGAAAACAAGAAGACGGATACGGCGGCCCGCACCGCTGTTTCACCAGTCCTGAAGTACCAGGCTTCTTTCCATGCACACGAGCCAGAAGCCGGGCCGGGACCGGTTCCTCGACATCGTCCGAGCGGTCGCGATCCTCGCGGTCGTCGTTCAGCACTGGGGTATGCCGGTGCTCTCCTACTCCGACGGTCACCTCGCCACCGGCAACGCACTCGCGACCCCCGGCTGGTGGGTGCTCACCTGGGCTTCGCAAGTGATGCCACTCGTTTTCTTCGCCGGTGGCGCGGCGAACCTGATCTCGCTCAACCGCGCGGAAAGTTCGCGCTCCTGGCTCGCGGCCCGCCTCAAGCGGCTGATGGTGCCGGTGCTGCCGCTCGTGGGCGTCTGGCTGTTCGTCCCGGACATCCTGCGCGGTATGGGCATCCCGGAGCAGCCGCTGCAGGTCGGCGGCGCGATCGCCGCGCAGTTGCTGTGGTTCCTTGCCGTCTACGTGCTCACCGTGCTGCTCACCCCGCTGCTGGCCGCCGCACACCGCCGCTGGGGCCTCAAGGTCCCGCTCGCGATGCTCGCCGCCGCCGTCCTCGTCGACGTCGCCCGCTTCAACGACCTCGGCCTGATCGGTTTCGCGAACGCGATCTTCGTCTGGATGGCCGTGCACCAGCTCGGTTTCCACTACACGCAAGGCCGTCTTGGCTCGATGGGCCGCAACGCCGCGCTGGGCATGTCCGCCGCGGGCTTCGGCATCACCGCGCTGATGGTCGCCTTCGGCCCGTACCCCGCCAGCATGATCGGCATGCCGGGCGCCCCGGTGTCGAATATGAGCCCGCCGACCGTGCTGCTGGCCTTCCTCGCGATCGGCCAGATCGGTCTCCTGCTCGCCTTCAAGCCGAAGCTGAACGCCTTGGCCGCCCGCCCGAACCTCGACGCCGCGCTGAAGTGGATCGGCCCGCGGTTCATGAGCGTCTACCTGTGGCATATGCCGGCACTGATCGTCGTCGCCGGTGTCACGGTCTACGGCCTGGGTTACGAGACTCCCGAACCGGGTTCGGTGCTGTGGCTCACGATGGTCCCGGCGTGGCTCGGTGCCTGCGGGCTCGTGCTCTTCGGCCTCCTGCGGCTGTTCGACCGCTTCGAGACGCAAAGTTCCGGCCCGGCGCCCACCGCGCTCACGCCTCAGCTCGTCCTGGCCGGACTGCTGATCTCCGGCGGCCTGCTGGGACTGGCGGCGCACGGCTTCGCCCCGCTGAGCGACGGCATCACGCAAGGCCCGGTGCCGTGGGTGGCGCTGGCCATGGGCGGCTACTTCCTGGCAGGCAAGCGAATCCCGGTTTCGGAGCTGAGCGTGCGGCTGCTCGGCCGCGCGGTCTCGGTCACCGAAATGGCGCAGCTCAAACGCTGAGCAGCTTCGCGGGGGTGTCGTGCAGCACCGCCCGCAGGAACGGCTCGCCCAGGCGATCGTCGGCAGCCCAGCCGGCGATCGCCTGCAGCTGTGTGGCGTAGGGGTACGGGATGTTCGGGAAGTCGGTACCGAGCACGACGCGATCGGGGAACTCCGCCAGCAGGTCGGTCCAGTCCGGCGGCAACGGGTTGCCGCGCCGCGTGAACTCCACCCCGACCATCGTGGTGTCGAGGTACACCCGCGGATACTTGCGGGCCAGCTCGAACGCGAAGGCCATCTCGGGCATCCCGGCGTGCGCGAGCACCAGCGTCAGGTTCGGATGCCGCACCAGGATCTCTTCGAACAGCCGCAGACCGGTGTACCTACCCCGCAGCGGACCGTGTCCACAGTGGACCACCACCGGGACACCGGCGTCCGCGAGCATGCCCCAGACGCCGTCCAGCAGCTCGTCACGCGGGTCGTAGCCACCGATCTGGACGTGCGCCTTGAAGCAACGCGCGCCCGCGCGCAGGGCTCCGTCCACACCGGACACCGCGGACGGCTCCGGATAGAACGTTCCCGTCGGGACGGCGTCCGGGACCCGCTCCGCGAACTCCAGCGCCCAGGACGTCAGCCATTCGGCCATCCCGGGCTTGTGCGGATAGACCAGCGGCGCGAATTTGCGCACGCCTAGCGAACGCAGCGTTTCGACCCGCTCCTCTTCCGAAGTGCGGTAATGCACCGGCCAGGCCATGCCGTAGTGCTCTTCGGCCTGGTCGAAATAGTCCCACACCTTGTCCATGACCTGCTTCGGCAGGAAATGCAGGTGCAGGTCCACGAGCCCGTCGAGGCCCAGCGAGGAGATCCAGCCGGGGATCTCGGCATCGGACGCGGGCCCGTGGATCACTCGCTGTACCGGCCCTTCAGCGCCCGGCCCATGGCTCGGCTGATCGTGCGCTCCGCGTCCCGTTTGGCGAGGTCCTGGCGTTTGTCGTAGGACTTCTTACCCTTGGCCAGCGCGATCTCGACCTTGACCTTGCCGTCCTTGAAGTACATCGACAACGGCACCAGGGAAAGGCCGCTCTCCTTGGTCTTGCCGATGAGCCGCTCGATCTCCTTGCGGTGCAGCAGCAGTTTCCGGGTGCGCCGCGGCGTGTGGTTCGTCCAGGTGCCCTGCACGTACTCCGGGATGTGGACGTTGCGCAGCCACACCTCGCCGTCGTCCACCGTGGCGAACGCGTCGGCCAGTGATGCCCGTCCCTCACGCAGGCTCTTCACCTCGGTACCGACGAGCACGAGACCGGCTTCGTAGGTATCGAGGATGGAGTAGTCGTGCCGAGCCTTGCGGTTCGACACGATCACCTTCTGACCACGTTCTTTGGGCATGTGGCGACTCTACGTGAGTTTCTGTGCGTGAGCAGGTGGTTATCGGGCAGGCTAGTGGCGCACGTACAGACGCAGCGTCACATAGCCGGTGATGGCCGAAATGACCATCGACACGGCGAGCAGGATCGGCGCCACCGGGAACAGCAACTCGAGCATGCCGACCGCCGGGAACACGTCACCGGTGAGCACCAGGTCGAGCAGGAACACCTTGGTGAGCACCAGGAAGACAATGCCGATGAGCGCACCGACAAGGCCGGCGACCACCGCCTCCAGCAGGAACGGCAGCTGGGTGTACCAGCGGGTCGCGCCGACCAGCCGCATGATGCCGACCTCGGTGCGGCGGGTGAACGCCGACACCTGGATCGTGTTGGCGATCAGCATCAGCGCGGCGATCGCCATGATCAACGCGGCACCGAAGGCCAGGTTCCGGACACCGTTGAGCGCGTTGAACACGCGGTCCAGTGCCTTCTGCTGGTCGTCGACCTTGCTGACGCCGGGTTTGCCGGTGTACTCCTGGATGATCGCCTGGCTGCGCTCCGGGTTCTTCAGCTTCACGTGCAGCGACGCGGGCAGCGCCTCCGGCCCGGTCAGCTGAAGCAGTTCCGGCTGGCTCTCGAACATCTTCTTGAACCGCTCGAAGGACTGCTCGCGGTTCTCGAACACGACCGACTCGACGCCGTCGTTGCCCTGCAGGTCCTGGCGCAGCGACTGGCACGCCGACTGCGAGCAGTTCGGGTCACCCGCGCTGATGTCGTTGACCAGATAGACCGAAACCTCGACGTCGGCGAGGAAGTTGGCCTTCATCTTGTCGATCGTTCCGACGGCAAGCAGACCGAAGCCGAGCATGGCGAGGGAGACCGCGGTGGTGAGGATCATCGCGATGGTCATCGTGATGTTCCGGCGCAAGCCGGTGACTACCTCGCTGAAGACGAAACTGGCGCGCATCGGGGTTGATGTCCCTTGGAAGTCGTGGGTATCGGAGGAGGGCGGGGCCGGTCAGCGGCCGATGCCGTAGACGCCTCGGGCGTCGTCACGGATGACCTTGCCGAGCTGAAGCTCGACGACCCTTCGCCGCATCGAGTCCACGATCGAATGGTCGTGGGTGGCCATCAGCACCGTCGTGCCGGTGCGGTTGATCCGCTCCAGCAGCAACATGATGTCCTGGCTGGTGTCGGGGTCCAGGTTTCCCGTCGGTTCGTCGGCGAGCAGCACGAGCGGGCGGTTCACGAACGCGCGGGCGATCGCGACGCGCTGCTGCTCACCACCGGACAGTTCGTTGGGGAGACGGTCGGCCTTACCGTCGAGGCCGACGAGTTCGAGCACCTCGGGCACGACCTTGCGGATCGTGGGGCGTGGCTTGCCGATGACTTCGAGCGCGAAGGCGACGTTCTCGGCGACGGTCTTGTTCGACAGCAGCCGGAAGTCCTGGAAGACGCAGCCGATGGTCTGCCGCAGACGCGGCACCCGGCGGCGGGCGAGCTTGGCGACGTCGAAGTTGGAGACCATCACGCGGCCCTTGCTCGGAACCTCTTCGCGCAGCAGGAGACGCAGGAACGTCGACTTCCCGGATCCCGAGGGACCGATCAGGAAGACGAACTCACCTTTGTCGATCTCGACCGACACCCTTTCGAGGGCGGGACGGGTCGAGGTCTTGTAGACCTTGGAAACCTCTTCGAGCCGGATCACGGTTCGGCATACTACCCATGCCGCCCGTTAAGCCCGGGTAGCCCGGTCCCGGCGGCCAAGCGAGCAAGGGACCTTTGCTATCACTCTCTTCCGGAAAGTGATAGCAAAGGTCCCTTGCTGTCTCACGCAGGGTTGTTACGCGGCTCCGGACTGCTTGCGCCAGCGGATGCCCGCCTCGAGGAAACCGTCGATCTCGCCGTCGAGCACCGACGACGGGTTGCCGACCTCGAACTCGGTCCGCAGGTCCTTGACCATCTGGTACGGGTGCAGCACGTAGGAGCGCATCTGGTTGCCCCAGCTGGAGCCGCCGTCCTTGAGCGCGTCCATCTCGGCGCGCTCCTCTTCCTTCTTCCGCAGCAGCAGCCGCGCCTGGAGCACCTTCATCGCGGCCGCCTTGTTCTGCAGCTGCGACTTCTCGTTCTGGCACGAGACGACCACGCCGGTCGGGATATGCGTGATGCGCACCGCCGAGTCGGTCGTGTTGACGCTCTGTCCACCGGGACCGGACGAGCGGTACACGTCGACGCGGATGTCCTTCTCCGGGATGTCGACGTGGTCGACCTCCTCGACCTCGGGCATCACCTCGACATGCGCGAAGGAGGTCTGGCGGCGGCTCTGGTTGTCGAACGGCGAGATGCGCACCAGCCGGTGCGTGCCCTGCTCGACCGAGAGCGTGCCGTAGACGTAGGGGGCCGTCACCTTGAACGTCGCGGACTTGATGCCCGCCTCTTCGGCGTAGGAGATGTCGTAGACGTCCGTCGGGTAGCCGTGCCGCTCCGCCCAGCGCAGGTACATCCGCAGCAGCATCTCGGCCCAGTCGGCGGCGTCGACGCCACCGGCTTCGGACCGGATGGTGACCACGGCGTTGCGCTGGTCGTATTCACCCGACAGCAGTGTGCGGACCTCGAGGCCGTCGATGTCCTTGGTGAGCGCGGACAGCTCCGACTCGGACTCGGCCATGCTGGCGGAGTCGCCCTCGGCCTCGGCCAGTTCGTAGAGGACGCCCAGGTCGTCGAGCCGCTGCCGCAGCTCGGAGATGCGTCGCAGCTCACTCTGCCGGTGGGACAGCTGGCTGGTGACCTTCTGCGCCGCTTCAGGGTCGTCCCAGAGGTTCGGGCTGGACGCCTGTTCCTCCAGTTCGGCCACCTGGGCGCGCAACGCGTCCAGGTCCATCACCGACTCGATCTGCGTCAGCTTGCCGGCCAGGTCCTTCAGTGCCGCATCGAACTCATCACTCACGTCGGCCAAGGTTACGGCAAAACCCACGACCGGTTGCGGGTAACCGGTCGTGGGCACCTGTCCGGGTCAGGACTGGGGGATCGAATCCAGCAGTTTCAGTGCGGCTTTGGCCTGAGCCTGCGCGAACTCGGCGACGGCCTTGGCGTACGGCCCGTCGGCGGCCTTGGTGGCACCCTTGGCCTCGTCGAGCTGCTGCGTGTAGCTGGTGCGAGCCGATTCGAGCAGGCTCGAGCGCTGCTTCACCGTCAACGAACCGGCGTGCACGAGACGCAGGATCAGCGGGCTGCGGAGGTGGTCAGGACCGGCTTCGGAGGACAGCCACGTCTTGAACGCCTTCTTGCCCGCCGGGGTGATGAGGTACTGCTGGCTCGACCGCGGGCCCTGCTTGCCGAGGCGGACGAGCCCCTCCTTCGACAAGGCGGGGAGCTCCCGGTACACCTGGCTGCGGGTCACGCTGAAGAAGGCGCCGAAACGCTCACCCGCCCCCGCGACCAGTTGCCCGCCCGTGGCGGGACCGTCGTGGAGAAGACCGAGCAGTGCGGCGGCTGTTGCATTCAATTCGGACACGTCATCTACGGTCCCACTTTTCGGAACCTGTGTCCACTGTGGTCAGCGCATCTGTCCATTGTGGCTAGTGATATGCGCTCATTCGGCCCAACGCGCTACGCCCGTCCACAATGGACCGAACACGCTGCGCAACCGGCGTCGGCCACGGACAGCGGTACGTGTCCCCCGCCCCGCCCAACGAAGACCGGTGATCGACCCGGAGGGCGAACGGCCGCGGAACCGGAAATAGAAGAAGCGCGTGCCTGCGATTTCCGCAGACACGCGCTTCGTTTTCTCTGTAGCGGGGACAGGATTTGAACCTGCGACCTCTGGGTTATGAGCCCAGCGAGCTACCGAGCTGCTCCACCCCGCGTCGTTGTGTTAATAGATTACATGGGGCCGGAACGGGGTTTCAGGCGGGTACCCTTAACTTCCCGCAGGGCCGCTGACCTGGCTTTATGTTACGGCTTTGTCATCCAGCCACGCGAAGACGCCGTTGAGCACCATGGTCAGCCCGTCACCGAATCTGCCCTCGACGTCCTCATCGAAGACCCACACCGTGGGCGTCAGGTCATAACGCGGGTCCCGTTCGCCCGGAATCGGATAAACGGCCTGTTCTTCGATGGTGAAGCCGACGACGTAGCTGTAGACGGTGAACAGCGCTCGTCCAGCCAGGTACATTTCCAGCCCCGCCTCGACCCGCCCGCGGAGCGGGTTGTCGGTGAGCAGGGTGTCATCGGTCAGAAAAGTCCCCGAGAAGACCTTCGCGCCGTCACGGTAAGCGAGCATCATCCGGCGCATCTGTTGTGCCGCCAGCTCAAGGGACTCCCGCTCCCCCATACCTTCCGGAGTACGGCCCGGCATCGCGTCGGCGTACATCTGTGTCGCCATCTCGTCGAGCAGCTCCTGTTTGTTCTTCATATGCCAGTACAGCGCCGGCGCCTTGACCCCGAGCTCCTGCGCGATGAGGCGGAGCGTGAGCCCGTTGAGCCCGACGTCGTTGAGCAGCCGAAGCCCGGCGCGGACGATGTCCTGCCTGGTCAGACCCACTTTTGAACCTCTTCCCCGAACTACGGCCTTGACAGTTTAACGATGTTAAGGGCACGCTGGGCGCAGGTCAATTTAACGTTGTTAAGGAGTGGTATGAACAACCTGGGGACGGACGTCATCGTGGTCGGGGCGGGGCCGACGGGGCTGATGCTCGCGTACGAACTCGCGCTCGCCGGCGCCGATGTCGTGGTACTGGAACGGCTCGCCGAGCGGACAGGACTGTCCAAAGCACTGAACCTGCAGCCGCGCACCGCGGAAATGCTGGAGCTGCGCGGACTTCTGGACGGCGCCGAGGAGCGTTCGTTCGCGACCGTGCAGGACGGGCATTTCGCGATGATCCCAATCGACTACCACGGTTGGGACACTCGTTTCCCGTTCCAGCTGGGGATTCCGCAGGCGGAGGTCGAAGGCTTCCTGGAGGAACGGCTTGCCGCACAAGGGACAAAGGTGCTGCGCGGCGCCGAAGTAATCGATTTCGTACAGGACAAAGACTCCGTGTCTGTCCGGTACCGAACAGACAGTGGCGAAAACCGGCTGACAGCAAGGTTCCTCGTGGGCTGCGACGGCGCGCGAAGCGTTGTACGCAAAGGACTCGATGTGGACTTTCCCGGTGTGGACGGTGAAGGTTTCGGAGTCGTCGCGGACGTCCTGTTCGACAAAGCACCCGACGGTGCGCAAAAGCAGTGGCGAACGATGCGGAACGTCGGTGAGCCGACCGGTGCGACGACGTTCAAGGGCCTGATCCCGTTGGGAGAACCGGGTCTCTACCGCTTCATCTACGGCGACCGGGCCTCGCGGCCCGCGGACATGCGGTCCGCCGTCACGGTCGACGAAGTACGGCAGGCTTTGCTCGAGTGCTACGGCGAGTCGGCGACAAAGTCGGAAATTCGCTGGGTGTCACGCTTTTCCGACGCCGCGCGACAAGCGGCGCACTACCGCGACGGACGGGTCCTGCTGGCGGGCGATGCCGCGCACATCCACTTCCCCGCGGGCGGCCAGGGGTTGAACCTGGGCGTGCAGGACGCGATGAACCTCGGCTGGAAGCTGGCCGCGGTCGTACACGGCAGGGCCGGTGACGAACTGCTGGACACCTATGAGGCCGAGCGGCACCCTGTCGGCGCGGAAGTGCTGCACAACGTCGCCGCGCAGCTGGGCCTGACGCCGCGGTCTCGCGAGACTCGCGCGCTACGCGCCGTCTTCACCGACCTCGCCGCGCTGCCGGAGGTGAATCGGCACCTGTCAGGCATGGTTTCCGGCCTCGGGATCCGCTACGCGACCTACGGCACGTCGCACCCCGCCCTGGGGACGCGTCTGACGGACCAGGACATCGCGACCGACGCCGGCCCCCTGCGCCCGAGCACTCTGTTCCGCACGGGCGACTTCGTGCTCCTGACGACCACACCGGCCCACATCGACGCCGCTCGCGCCTGGTCGCCGGGCCTGACGACGCAACTGGTCACCGCCCTACCCTGGCCCGCGACCGAAGCCGTCCTGTACCGCCCCGATGGCTACTGCTGCTGGACCGCCCCCACGCGATAGCAAAGGTCCCCTGCTCCCCCGGCGATAGCAAAGGTCCCCTGCTCCCCCCGGCGATAGCAAAGGTCCCTTGCTCCCTCCGTCCGCAGCCTCAGCCACCTACGCAACCCGACCACTTGGGGGGTCCAGGGGGCGAAGCCCTCCCTGGCGGGGGTCCGGGGGTTCGACCCCCGGTGAAATGCGAAGGAGGCGTGGTCTGCGATTTCCGCAGACACACGCCTCCAACCTCTGTAGCGGGGACAGGATTTGAACCTGCGACCTCTGGGTTATGAGCCCAGCGAGCTACCGAGCTGCTCCACCCCGCGTCGTGACACCTACCTTACGCCTGCGTTTCGGGCAGGCGCAAAGCAGGTGCCCTTTTGGTAACCGACGTCACCCTCCGGGCTGTCCGGTGGGCGGCGGTGCGCTGGATGCCGGGGGGCTGGCCTTGGCCGACTCGTAGGCTTTGGAGGCGGCTTCGAGCGCGGCGAGGGCGGCTCCTTGGTCGGCGTAGTTGCCGGCCTGCTGGGCGGCGCGGAACTTGAGCCAGGCGTCGTGCATGTCGCCGGAGGCCTTGTCGAGTGCCGGGTTTCCGCTGGCGGGCGGTTGCGTTGTCGTCGGTCCCGGCGGTAGCGGTGTCGTGGGCCCGGGGGTGCCGCCGGACTGAGGCGGTGTGACGCCGGAACCTGTGCCTGCCCCGAAGACCTGGTCCAGGGCCTCGTTCAGGGTCGGCGCGAAGCCGATCTTGGTGCCGTAGGAGACCAGGACGCGAGCCAGCTGCGGATAGCTCAACTGGTTCCGTTGCCGGATGTAGACCGGTTCCACGTAGAGGAATCCGTTGGCGACGGGCAGTGTGATCAGGTTTCCGTAGGTGACCGTGACGTTCGGGTTGTTGAACAGGGTCCGGTCCTGCGCGACCCGCGGGTCACTTTGGAATCTGTTCTGGACCTGGACTGGGCCGTCGACCTGGGTGGCGCCGCTCGCACCTGTCGGCAGTCTGAGGACCCGCATCTTCCCGTAGTCCTCGGGATCCGAGGACACCGACATCCAGGCGGCCAGGTACTGCCGTTGGAGACCGGTCAGTGAACTGGTGAGCTGGAACCGCGACTTGGAGTCGCCGGGCGCGGTGGCCAGCACGTAGTAGCCGGGCTGGTTGGCGATGCCGGACGCGGACGCGTTCACGCCGCCTTCCTGCGTCGGGTCCTGCGGAACGCTCCAGAACGCCTGCTGGGCGTAGAACTCGGCCGGGTTGTTCACGTGGTACTTCGAAAGAAGTTCCCGCTGCACCTTGAAGAGGTCTTCGGGGTAGCGGAAGTGCGACCGCAGGTCCGGCGAAATATCGCTACTCGGCTTGACCAGGCCCGGGAAAACCTTCTTCCAGGCGTTAAGCACGGGCTCGTTGTCCTCGACGCCGTACAGGTTCACGGTGCCGTCGAACGCGTCGACGGTGGCCTTGACCGAGTTGCGGATGTAGTTGATCGAGGAGTTCGCCTGGCGGGTGGTACCGCTGAGCGAGTCGTTGGTGGCCTGCCCGAGCTGGGTCTGCTGGGCGTACGGGAAATTGTTCATCGTCGTGTAGCCGTCGACGATCCAGATGATCTTCCCGTTGACGACCGCCGGGTAGGGGTCGCCGTCGAGGGTCAGCCACGGGGCGACCTTGGCGACACGATCCCGCGGCTCGCGGTTGAACATGATCTTGGATCCGTCGCCGATGGCGTCGGAGAACAGGATGTTCCGTTCCCCGTACTCGGCGGCGAAGACCAGCCGGTTGAACCAGTTGTCGATCGACACGCCGCCGGAGCCCTTGTAGATGTAGGCGCGGTCGACGGCGGTGTCGTACTCGCCCGGCGCCTGACCGGCCTTGCCGCCGACGATCGCGTACGCGGCGTCGGTCGCGAGCTCGCCGTAGTAGATGCGGGGCTCGTCGACCTTGATGCCCGGCTTACCAGGGTCGGTCGCGCCGGCGCCGGTCGGGTTCTGGGTGTCACTGGTGGTGGCGATCGGGTAGCCGCCGTCGGAGTTGGCGTCCTTCAGCGCGCGGTCGATCGTGTTGGCAGGCGCGGCGACGAAGCCGTTTCCGTGCGTGTAGACGAGGTGCTTGTTGATCCAGTTCGTCTGGTTGCCGGTGAGACCCTCGGTCTTGATTTCCTTCGCCGCGACGATGTAGTCCTGCGTGACCCCGTTGAGCGTGTACCGGTCGATGTCGAGCTTGGACGGGAAGCCGTAGAAGTTCTCACGGCCGACGCGCTGGGTGAAGGTGTCGCTGAGGACGTTCGGGTCGAGGAGCCGGATGTTCGGGACGGTCCCCTTGTCGGCCTTGATCTCCGCGGAGGTCGCCTCGGACTTGCCGGTGTAGTCCTTGTACTCGACGTCGGTGAGTCCGAACGCCTGGCGCGTCGCGTCCATGTTGCGCTGGATCGACGCGGATTCCTTCTCGTTCGCGTTCGGGCGCACCGAGAACTGGTCGAGCACCGCGGGCCACGCGACGCCGACGAGCACGTTCGACAGGATCAGCAGCACCAGTGCGATCGCGGGCAGCTGCAGGTTGCGCAGGAACGCGCCGGCGAAGAACGCGACGGCACAGATCACCGAGATGCACAGGAGGATCAGCTTCGCGGGCAGTACCGCGTTCAGGTCGGTGTAGGTCGCACCGACGAACAGCGGCGCTCCTCGATCGGAGAGCAGCAGGTTGTAGCGGTCGAAGAAGTACTCGACCGCCTTCAGCAGCACGAAGATGCCGATGGTGATGGCGAGCTGCGCGCGGGTCGGGCCGGCGAGCTGGCCGCCCTTGCCCGCGAGCCGGATGCCACCGAAGACGTAGTGCGAGATCAGCGCGCCGAAGAACGCGATGACGACCGCGATGAACAGCCAGCCCAGTAGCCAGTTGTAGAACGGCAGGTCGAAGGCGTAGAAGCCGACGTCGTTGCCGAACTCGGGATCGGTCTGGCCGAACGGCGTGCCGTTGAGGAACAGCTGCACGACCTGCCAGTCGCTCTGCGCGGACGCGCCGGCGATGAGCCCGGTCAGCACCGGGATGCCGATGCCGAACAGGCGGATGCGGCCGACGATCGCGGACCGGTAGCGCGCGAGCGGGTCGTCATTGCCGGAGATCGGCACGAAGACAGGCCTGGTGCGGTACGCGATCATCAAACTGACCGCGAGCGCACCTCCTACCAAGATGCCGACGGCGAAGAACAGCACGACCCTGGTGATCAACACCGTGCTGAACACCGTCCGGGCTTCGACCTCGCCGAACCACAGCCAATCGACGTAGGTGTCCAGCAGTCTCGCGCCCAGCAGCAGCGCCAAGATGACTACGGCGGCGATGATGAGCAGGATCCGGCTGCGCCGGGACAGCTTCGGCAGGCTCACGGGGGGCCGAGTGGCCACTGCACACGCTCCTGGTTTGGTGAACTTTTAGCGGAGGCGCGCGTACCGCGTGCGGCCCCTGATGCTCTAACTCTACGGATGCCGTCGGAAGTTCCCGGAACCCGCCCAAACCGGACTCGGAAGGACGCGGTCGAGGTGGCCTGGAACGATGACCCCATGGCACCGAGTGAGCAGCAGGGCGTGGCCGGCCTGGCCCGCGAAGTAGAGGAGTTCGTCGCCTCCGGCGGATGGGACCAGCCGCCGCAGCTTTTCGCGCTGGTTCCGACCGCCGCGCTGCTGGACGAGCAGCCCGAACTGGCCGGGCAACTGGACCCCACGGCCCCGCTCACGCCGGTCGCCCAGGAGTCGTTGCCGGACGGTGACCTCGGTGAGGCGCTGGCGCAGATCGCTTGGCCGGATTTGGTGCTGGGGTGCGCGCTCGCACAGGAGATCATCGTGCTCCCGCCGGATGCCGAGGCCGAACTCCCCGTCGTGCCCGAGACCGATTCCGAACGCCTGCGCCAGGCGGCCGCCGACCACCCGCGCCGCACCGAAGCCCGGCTCGTGGCCGCGGTACTGCGTGACGGCGCCGGAGCCTGCGTCATGCGGCTTCGCGGAGCCGGGCAGCCTGGCGAAAGCGGCGAAGGCCCTGTCGACGAGATCATCGAAAACCCGGAGCTGGCTCCCAACCTGCTCGAGGCCCTCAAAGCGACCCTGCAGCCCTGACCTGGCAAAAGAGAGCAAGGGACCTTTGCTATCGCCCGGCGCTCGTCCCGGCCAGTGATAGCAAAGGTCCCTTGCTCTCTTCAGGTGCACAGGCGATAGCAAAGGTCCCTTGCTCTCTTCAGGTGCACAGGCGATAGCAAAGGTCCCTTGCTCCCCCCGCGATCAGCAGGAGGCGGTCGGCCGTCCCGCCTTCAGGTTCTCGAGCTGCACGATCGCCTCGTCCAACGTGGACACCTTGATCAGGTTCAGGCCGTCGGGCGCGGCTGTCTTCGCCTCGGCGCAGTTGTGCGCGGGCACGAGGAAATCGCTCGCGCCTGCCTCGCGGGCGCCGACCACCTTGAACGAGATGCCGCCGATCGCGCCGACAACGCCCTTCTCCGAGATCTCGCCCGTCCCGGCGATGTGCCTGCCGCCGGCGAGGTCGCCCTGTTCCATCTTGTCGACGATCGCGAGCGCGAACATCAGACCGGCGGACGGGCCGCCGACGTCCTGCAGCGAGATCTTCACATCGAACGGGACATCGGCGCGGTCCACCGCCGTGAGGCCCATGAAGCCTTCGGGGCCGTCGGGCCGCTGCGCGAGCGTGAGCGGCACGGTGCGTTCGGCCTGCCCGTCGGACTTGAAGGTGATCTGTACGGTCTGGCCGGGCTTGGTGCCGTTCAGCGCGGCCCGCACATCGGTCGCCTCGGCGACCGTCTTCCCGTTGACGACCGTGAGACGGTCCCCGGGCGCGAGGACCTTGTCCGCCGGACTGCCTGAAACGATGGTCTTCGTCAGCACCTTCACCGGGAACTTGCGGCGCAGCGCGGCGACTTGGGCCGCGGTCTGCGAGTCCTGCAGCTGCTGGATGTTCTCCTGCCGGACCTGCTCATTGGTCTCGCCCGGCTTGAAGTACTCCTCGCGCGGCGCCAGCGCGTACCGGCCGCTCGCCCACAGCCCGAGCGCGTTGAACAGCGTGATCCCGCCATCGCGCAACGAGACCGTCGTCATCCGCAGCTCGCCGGAGGTCTGGAACACCTCGTGCCCGTTGACCTGGATCACCGACTGTCCGGCGGCGTCCTTGCCGAGCGTGTCGTAGGTCGGGCCGGGGCTGATCGCCACATACGGCACCGGGATGAAGAATCCGACCAGCGCGAAGGCCACGAACAACGCGCCGCTGACCAGCAGTGTCCAGCCCCGTCGGGTCAACCGCCGTTCAGAGCGGTCCTGGTCACTCGCGGACCCCGCACGGCTCCGCGCTGCTGTGGTCTCCTCCGAGGGCTCTGTCACGCGTGACAGCGTACGGTGACGGTGTTCGCTTCTCGGTGAAGGCCACGCTCATCACTCCAGTTGACGAGCTCTGGGTCCCACGACCCGCGTACGGTGGTGCCATGAGCAAACCCCCGTTCGGCTTCGGACCGCCCGATCCCGACAAACGAGGCGAGAACGAGCCGTCGGACTCCGGCGGCCAGCCCTCGGGCGCCGAGGCCTTCAATCAACTCGGTCAGATGCTCAGCCAGCTGGGCCAGATGCTCAGCCAGGCCGGCAGCTCGACCGGGCCGGTCAACTACGACCTGGCGAAACAGATCGCGTTGCAGAACCTCAGCAGCACCGACAGCGCCGACGTCCAGCTCGGCTTTTCGTCGGCGGGCGGCGACTCCGGCACGGCTGTCCGTGACGCCGCCCACCTCGCGGAGCTGTGGCTCGACGCGGCCACGATCCTGCCCGCCGGCGCCTCGACGACCGTCGCCTGGTCCGCGCGCACCTGGGTCGAGAAGACCCTCCCCACGTGGCAACGCCTATGCGACCCGGTCGCCCAGCAGGTCTCCGGCGCCTGGGTCGAGGCCCTGCCCGAGGAGGCCAAGCAGGCCGCGGGCCCGCTGCTTTCGATGATGGGTCAGATGGGCGGGATGGCCTTCGGCTCCCAGCTCGGCAACGCCCTCGCTCAGTTGGCTTCCGAAGTGCTCACCTCCACCGAGGTCGGCCTTCCGCTCGGCCCCGCGGCGACCTCCGCGCTCCTGCCGGCGAACATCGAGAAGTTCACCGAGGGCCTGGAGCTGCCGAGCAGCGAGGTGCTGGTCTTCATCGCCGCACGCGAGGCCGCCCACCAGCGGCTGTTCGCCCACGTCCCCTGGCTGCGGCAGCGGCTGCTGGCCACTGTCGAGGAGTTCGCGAGCGGCATCTCCGTCGACACGTCGGCGCTGGAGCAGCTCGCCGGGCAGATCGACCCGTCGAACCCGGCCAGCATCGAAGAGGCCATGTCGTCCGGCCTGCTCGAGCCCCAGACCTCACCGGAGCAGAAGGCGGCGCTGAACCGCCTTGAAACCCTGCTCGCCCTGGTCGAAGGCTGGGTCGACGTCGTGGTCGCCGAGGCCATCGGCGACCGCCTCCCTGGCGCGGACGCGCTCCGGGAGACGTTGCGCCGCCGACGGGCCACCGGCGGCCCGGCCGAGCAGACCTTCGCCACCCTTGTCGGGCTCGAGCTTCGGCCGAGGCGGATGCGGGCCGCTTCCGCGCTGTGGAAGCTGGTCGGCGACCAGCACGGCATCGAGAAGCGGGACGGCCTCTGGTCCCACCCCGACCTCATGCCGACCGCCGAGGACCTCGACGAACCACTCGACTTCGCCGAACGCCTCGGCGACGGCGAGTCGACTCTCGAAGGCATCGACCCGATCGCCGAGATCGAGCGCACCGAGCGCGAGAAGCAGAAGCCCGAGAACGACAAGGGCTCCGACAAGGGCGACGACGACAAGAACTGAGGCACGTCAATCCTCCGCCGCGATGCCCCATCCGGCGGCGGAGGACAGGCCCTCCAGGTAGCCGATGGCGCGCTCGGTCTTCGGATATCGGCGCACGAGTTCCCAGAACGCCGCGTTGTGCCCTGGTTCCTTCAAATGTGCGAGTTCGTGCACGAGGACGTAGTCCAGCACCCACGCCGGCACTCGGCGCAGGCGATCACTGACCCTGATCGTCGCGTCGACCGGCGTGCAGGACGCCCACCTCGTCCGCATCGGCGGCACCCAGCGAACGCTCGCGGGTATCGCCTTTCCGTCCAGATACTTCGCCGAGAGCACGGCGCAGCGAGCCAGCAGCGCCTCGTCCGAGGCCTTCGGCGGAGCGGCCCGCCGCGGGCCCGTGCGCAGCAGTTTGCGCTGCATCTCGGCGACCCAGTGCTTCTCCTCGGCCCGGGTCATCCGGGCGGGGATCAGCACGACGAGGGTGTCCTCGTCCCAGTACGCGGTGACGGTCCGGTGGCGGCGCTGGCTACGCCGTACCTCGACCTTGTGTTCGGGAGTGTCCGACAGGGGATTGTCCCGGCTCCTCAATGAGGGCATCCGTGCTTCGACCACTCGACCACGGTAAGGCCAGTCACCGACAACTCCGAGAGCCGAAAGGTCACAGCCTTGAGTTGTCCACAACCTGACCCGCCTGTGGATAACTCGGGTTTTTCTTAGCGGATGGTTAGCGGGGTGGTGCGATCCTGCGATCATGAACCTTCGCGAACCGGATCTGCGGTCGATCGTCTTGCCTGCCTTCCCGGCCCTGCTTCCCGGTCTCGATGTGCTGGAACGCGGCGACGGCGAGATCCAGGTCGGCCTTGACCCCGCGCATGCCGTCGTGGTCAGCGGCGTGGCCACTGAGGTCGCCGGTGCGCTCCGCAAACTGGACGGGAAGCGGGCCGTCGACGACATCGTGCTCGCGCAGAGCGAACACGATGAACAGCTTCGGGAGCTGATGGCCGACCTGACGGTCCGCGGGCTGGTGACCGACGCGGGACAGGGTCGGCGACATCCGAGACCCAGGCCCGAGACGGGACTGTGGTCGCTCCGCGCCCGTCACCACCAGGCGGCGCTCACCGCTCGCCGCAAGCACACGGCGGTGGCTGTCCACGGTGACGGCAGGCTGGCCGTGGCCATCGCCGTGCTGCTGGCCAACGCCGGAATCGGGCATATCGACGTCCGGGCGTCGGGCACGGTGCTCGCACGCGATCTGGGTTCGGGCTACACCGAGGCCGAGATCGGCATGTTCCGCCGGGACGCGATGGCACAGGTCGTGCGCCGTGCCGGAGGGGACACGTCGACCACCCGGCTCTACGCGGACCACCAGCCGGAACTCGTCCTGCTCACCGATGCCGTCGTGCCCGCGCCGGAGGTGGTCGGCGAACTCGTCCAGAACGGCATCAGCCATCTGCCGGTGCGCGTCCGGGACGGGATCGGCATCGTCGGGCCGCTGGTGGTGCCCGGCCGGAGCAGTTGCCTGCGCTGTGCGGATCTGCACCGAGTCAACGCCGACGACACCTGGCCCCGGGTGGCGAGCCAGCTCGCGGGGCGTGTGCAACGACCGGATCTCGGCGCCGTGCACGCCTGCGCCGCGCTGGCCGCCGCACAGGCGCTCCGGCTGCTCTCGCCCGGCGATCAGGCGCCGCCGGCGTGGAACGCCACCCTGGAGATCGACTTCTTCGCAGGGGCCATCCGCCACCGTGACTGGCCGCCACATCCCGCATGCGGATGCGGCGCACGCTGATACCGCGAGCGACGTAGCCCACACGCACGCCCTCAACAGGCTGCGCGTGCGGAGCGAATCAAGGCAGAATCGCGGAGGTGACCGACTCCCGCAGCGCCGAGGACCGTGAAGCCGCCATCCCCCGCAAAGGAGCCGCGCGAACGGCGAAGCTGGCCAGTATCCCGCTCGGCATAGCCGGCCGGGCCGTCGGAGGCTGGGGCAAGCGGTTGACCGGGCAGAGCGCCGAAGAAGTCAGTGCGACTTTGTCCGCGAAGGCAGCGGAGCAGCTCTTCGAGGTCCTCGGCACCCTCAAGGGCGGCGCGATGAAGTTCGGCCAGGCACTCAGCGTCTTCGAGGCCGCGGTGCCGGACGAGATGGCGAAGCCCTACCGCGAGGCCCTGACAAAGCTCCAGGCCGCGGCGCCTCCCATGCCCGTCCGGCAGACCCACCGGGTCCTCGCCGAGCAGCTGGGACGCACCTGGACACAGCGCTTCGCCGAATTCAACGACGAACCGGCCGCGGCCGCGAGCATCGGCCAGGTCCACCGCGCGGTCTGGCACGACGGCCGCGAAGTCGCCGTCAAGGTGCAGTACCCCGGAGCGGACGACGCACTGCGAAGCGACCTTCGCCAGCTTCAACGCTTCAGCAGGTTGTTCCAGGCCTTCGTACCGGGAACCGAGGTGAAACCCCTCCTGGCCGAGCTCGCCGAGCGGATGAACGAAGAGCTCGACTACCAGGCGGAAGCCCAGAACCAGCGTTCTTTCGTCAAAGCGTTCGAGGACGTCCCAGGCTTCCTGATCCCCCGAGTGGTCGCCAGCGCGCCCAAGGTCGTCGTCACGGAATGGGTCACCGGCACCCCGCTGTCGAAGATCATCGCCGACGGCGACAAGGAGGCCCGGGACCGCGCCGGCAGCCTGCTCACCGAGTTCCACTACTCGTCGCCGGAACGGGCTCGGCTGCTGCATTCCGACCCGCATCCCGGCAATTTCATGCTGACCGCCGACGGCAGGCTGTGCGTGATCGACTTCGGCGGGGTGTCCCGGCTGCCCGAGGGCATTCCTCAGCACCTGGGCGAGATGACCAGGCTGGCACTCGACGGCGAGTCCGCCAAGCTGATGCGGCTTCTTCGGGAGTCCGGTTTCATCCGGGGGGACGCGGACTTGCGGGCCGACGACGTGCTCGCCTATCTGGCGCCGTTCACCGAGCCGCTGGCGGGCGAGACGTTCCACTTCACCCGCCGCTGGATGCAGCGTCAGGCAGGCCGGGTCGGTGACACCCGCGGCCGTGATTTCCGGATCGGCCGTTCGCTCAACCTGCCGCCCGAGTACCTGATGATCCACCGGGTGACCGCCGGATCGACCGGCATCCTCTGCCAGCTCGATGCGGAGATCCCTGCCCGCGCGATCGTCGAACGGTGGCAACCGGGCTTCGCCGCCTGAAAATCTATCCACAGGGATCGTGGGGACTGAGCCGAAAACAGGGTCGTTCGGGCGAGTTATCCACAACTTGCCCGAAGTGGTTCCACCCGGACGGCCCAACGGTCATCCTCGATCTATGAACATTACACGAAGCGCTCGTCTCATGACGCTCAGTAACACCAGCGAGTCCGGGATCATTACCAGCCGCGAGCTTCGCAAGGCAGGCGTGACAGCCCGTTACGCCGCGAAGCTGTGTGGCCCTGGCGGTCCCTGGCGAAGGCTCATGCCGGGTGTGATCCTGTTGCGCGATTCCGCGCCCACCCGGCTTCAGCTCTTGCAAGCCGCCGTCGCGCGGTTCGGTCCGGATGTGGCAGTGACGGGTGCCGACGCGCTTCGCGCGCGTGGCGTCGACTGCCCGGTGACCCGGGAGGTCCACCTCCTGGTCCCCGACTATCGGCGGATGCCAGCGGAACCGGGCATGCTGCCTCGAAGAACCACACGGATGCCGTCGGCCACCTGGATCAACGGCGTCCCGTTCGCCCCGCCCGCTCGCGCGGCGCTCGATCTGGCCCGGCAGGAACTCGATCCGGCGCGGATCGACGAGCTGATCTCGCTGCCGCTGTACTGGGGTCTCTGCACGCACGAGGACCTCAGCAAAGAACTCGACGCCGGTAACCGGCGAGGTTCCGCCGCGGTCCGTTCGGCACTACGCCGGGTCGATCCCGAAGAGACCTATGCGCACGGACTGGCGAAGAAGGTCGTCGAGGGCTGCCCGCTGCCTTCGCCGTCGTGGAACGTGTCGATCTGCGACCGGCGGGGACGGCCCATCGGCTCAGCCGACGCCTGGTGGGACGACATCGGGCTGGCGTGGCAGTTCCGCACCCCGGAACAGGGCACCGCGAACTTCCATCCGCTGGCGCTGACCGCGACCGGGACGGTGCTGGTCCGCTGCACCATCGATCAGCTGAAGAAGGTTCCGATGGAGGTCGCGGCCGAGCTCGTCACGGCGTTCACCGAAGCGGCCCGGACGCCTCGTCCGCACGTCCGCGCGATCAGCCGGATCGACAGCGCCGCGTGAGGAGGCGCTCACCAGTACTCGTCGGGAAGCCTTCCCTCGATGTCGCGGGTATGGCGGCGAGCGCAGGCGGGGCACATCCAGCGCACGATGTCCTTGTCCCGGGTGGAAGCCCAGGCGAGGGTCTGCGCGGGCTCCTCGTCGGCGCCGCGGATCCTGCCACATAACGAGCAACTCACCTGATCACTCACGGCGGCGTCCACAATGGATGGTCTTCACGCCCAGCAGGAACAGGTCCTGACGCGCGCCGAGGAACGCGGGGTTCGCCGGATCCAGCAGGGCGGCCACGGTTTCGCGATCGTCGGAGGCCAACCAGTCACCGGCCACGTCGGCGAACCAGCTCACGCGCTCGATGACGAACTCGCGCAGCAGTTCCGGCCCGGGCGACGGGTGGTGGATGAGCACTCCGAACGAATCGACGGCGTCGAGACCTGCCTGCTGAAGTCCGGTGTTCCAGCCGTAGGGCATCGAGACCGCGCCGGGAAGGCCCGCGCGCATCTCGGCGAACCACTCGCTTCGGCCCGCCAGCAGACGCCCCTCGAGCCCTGGCCTGCCGATGCCGAGATCCCAGGGAAGACAGTTGAAGTCCAAGCCACCCTCGGCAATGGCGACCATTCCGCCAGGGCGAGCGAGCCGGGTGAGGGTGTCGAGAGCCGCCTGCTGGTCGGGCAGGTGATGAACCACGCGCGACGCCCAGACCAGATCCGCGGGAGGAAGCTTGTCAGGCAGCCCTTTGTCGGCGACGTCGGCATGAACCGTCTCGACGATAGCCTTATCTCCCGCGGCAGCGACGACTACTTGTCGAGCCTCGGTGAGCAGGTGCTCGGTCGCGTCGACCAGCACGAACTTGGCACCGGCGACAGCGAGCTCCTCGGCGAAGAGCACGCCCATCCCGCCCGCGCCGCAGCCGACGTCGACGATGGTCGGAGCCTCCGGCAGCCCTTCCAACAGCCGCCGAGCTGCCACTCGCGTCGGCTCGGCGTCGAGTGCCTCGGCCATGCGAAGCGATCGAAGGCGCTCCGCCCAGTCGATGTCGTCATGCGCGTATACAGCCATTCCCCCAGTGAACACCACCCGCGCCGCACCCACACCCAAAAGGAAGCAGGGGACCTTTGCTATCGCGTGGCGATAGCAAAGGTCCCCTGCTCCCCCGATAGGTCAGGCCTGCAAGCGTTCGGCTCGCCGTTTCGCCCAGCGGGCGACCCTGTTCCACCTTCGCGCGGCGCGTGCGCCGCTTCGAGCCCGCTGCGCGCGGACTCCTTCCTCGAGGTCTCGTATTCGGGCTCTGGACAGTTCTTCATAAAGCAACATTTCGCTGGTCTCCTCGACCTTGATCTCATTCAGCTTGGCGGGCGCGAGTGTCCGGTTTCCCGATCGCGCTTCGTAATCCCTGGTGGTGATGGGTTCGACGGTCATGCCGCTGCGCTCCGCTCGACCTTGCGCGCGGCGGGACGAGCCTCGACAGCGGGCTCGACGACCGGGTTCTTGCGGGGGCGGCCACGGGGCCGCTTCCGTGCGACGACAACGCCGCGCTCGAAGATCTCGCCACCCCAGACGCCCCACGGCTCACGCCGAGAGAGTGCGCCCGCGAGGCAAGCGGAACGGACCGGGCAGTCCGCGCAGAACGCCTTCGCGCGCTCGAGTTCAGCCGGAGACTCGGCGAACCAAAGGTCCGCGTCGCCCGAACGGCAGGGAAGCATCGACTCAGGCGAGTCGATGGCGTCGAGCAGGTCGACGACGCCGGCGTCGACGAAGGGAAGAGCCTCCCCCGGCGCGAAAGCTATGGCCGATGACATACGTGCACTCCTTTGTCCCGTAACGGTTTTCGAACTGACGGTGGAACTGGACAACGCTGAACCCCAATTAGGTTGTGCAGCCAACTTGTTTTTGTGCAGCAAAAACACGAAGGCCGCGGATCCGGGTTACCGGTTCCGCGGCCTTCGTGAGCCTCTGGTCCTGACTAGGTCAGGAACTTCGCTCCCGTATGGACAACGGAACACGGAACTGCTTGATGACCGGCAGATCGACGGCAACCAGCGAGTAACCGCCGCCGAAGGCGGTGGCGTGCGCGATGGTTTCGTCGGCGGTGACCCAGCGCCGGTTGAGGCGCAAGGTGCCGCGGGCGGCGAGGATGCTCACGGGCGCAAAGGCGCCCTGGCGCTGAGCCTGCGGGACTTCCACGACGCAAGACAGACGGGTGCCCGGGTTCGTGAGCATCATGTTGATCGTCATTTCACCGACACCACCTTTCTCTGTCGCGCGCGAACCGTCCTGCGGTCTACGCTGTGTTGTAGAAGTTCTTCCCCAGCCGGGCGCTTCCCGCCCGGTACCAGCAGGTTATTGCCCCTGACCACACCGGGGCAACTTATTTTCCAGAAAAACCGTCGAAGCTACGAAGATCGGCTCTGAGCAGCGGGTTCGCCGCGTAGATCAAGCCCGAGACGCGGTCAAGACTCCACCGAGGCCCGCACAACGTCGAGAACCTCCGCTCCGAAGCGTTCGAGCTTCGTCGCGCCGATCCCGGAGATGGCGCACAACGCTGTGTCATCGGTCGGCCGCTGTTCCGCGATGGCGACCAGCGTCGCGTCCGTGAAGACGACGAAGGCCGGCACCTTGAGTTCGCGAGACCGTTCCCCTCGCCAGCTTTTCAGCTTCTCGAGCAGCTGCTCATCCACATTGGACGGGCAGCGGGAGCAGCGTCCCAGTTTGATGTCCAGGGTCTCCAGCAGCGGCCCTCCGCATACGCGGCATCGCGCCTTGCTACCGGACTGCTTGGGCCGCTGAGCCTGGGCGACCCTCGCCGCCGGATGGTCTTCGGGGATCAGGCCGTAGAGGAACCGGCTGCGCCGCCGGTTGCGCCGGTTACCCGTTGTCCTGGCCAAGGCCCACGACAACGAAAGGTGCTCCCGTGCACGGGTGACGCCGACGTAGAAGAGACGGCGTTCCTCTTCGATGGCCGCGTCGTCTCCGTCTGCGTGGAGGATCGGCACGGTTCCCTCGGCGAGCCCCACGAGGAACACGGCGTCCCACTCCAGGCCCTTCGCCGCGTGGAGTGAGGCCAAGGTGATGCCCTCCACGGTCGGCGGATGCTGTGCGGACGCTCGCTGTTCGAGCTCCGCGACGAACCTGGGCAGATCCGCGTCCTCGACAGCGGACGCCAGCTCCTCGGCCAGCTCGACGATCGACAGGAGCGCGTCCCACCGCTCCTTCGCCGCGCCTCCGGCGGGCGGCTGATCGGTGAGTCCCACCTTCGCGAGCACTGAGCGGACCCTCGTCACCAATTCGCCGGTGTCGGCGTCGGTCGACGCCATCCGCAACGCGGACATCGCCTGCCGGACCTCGGTCCTGGCGAAGAACCGCTCGCCGCCGCGGACCAGGTACGGGATGCTCAGCTCGGCGAGTGCCTGCTCGTAAGCCTCGGATTGAGCGTTGACGCGGTAGAGCACCGCGATTTCACTGGCCGCCACACCACCGTCGAGAAGGTCACGGATCCTGCGTGCGACAGCGGCGGCCTCGGCGGTCTCGTCGTCGTACTCGGCGAAGCGCGGCACGGGCCCCGAAGGACGCTGCCCCACGAGCTTCAGCCTCGACCCAGCCGGGCGTCCGCGTGCGGCGCCGATCACCTGGTTGGCGAGCGCCACGACCTCGGGAGTCGAGCGGTAGTCCCGCTCGAGCCGGACGACCGTGGCGTCGGGGAACCTCCGTGTGAACTCCAGCAGCGGCCGGGGCGAGGCGCCGCCGAACGAATAGATCGTCTGGTTGGCGTCGCCGACCACGGTCAAGTCGTCGCGGCCGCCGAGCCAGGCGTCGAGCAACCGCTGCTGGAGAGGGGTGACGTCCTGGTACTCGTCGACGACGAAACAGCGGTAGCGCTCGCGGAACTCCTGGGCGACCACCGTGTGCTCCTCCAGAACGGCGGTGGTGTGCAGGAGAAGGTCATCGAAATCGAGGACCTGCGCGGTGTTCTTGATCTTCTCGTAGTTGCGGTAGACCTCCGCGACCTGCGACGCGGGCGCCGGCGTGTCCCGCTGGGTGCGCGATACCACAGCCGGGTAGTCGTCCGGCGATACCAAAGAGGCCTTGCTCCACTCGATCTCACTGGCGAGGTCGCGCAGAAGCTCGGTCTCGGTGCCGAGCCCGGCCTTGTTCGCGGCCTGGCTGACGTAGCGGAACTTGTTCTCGAGCAGATCCCAGGGCCGGTCACCGATCACCTGAGGCCAGAAGTACCGAAGCTGCCGACGAGCCGCGGCGTGGAAGGTGAGGGCCTGGGCGGCGTCGACACCGAGGCCCCGAAGGCGTGCGCGCATCTCGCCTGCGGCACGAGTGGTGAAGGTGACGGCGAGGACCTGACCAGCGGCGACATGCCCGGACCGGACGAGGTGGGCGATGCGGTGCGTGATCGTCCGCGTCTTGCCGGTCCCCGCACCCGCGAGGACGCACACCGGCCCCCTCGGCGCGCAGGCGGCGGCACGTTGCTCGGGGTCGAGCCCATCGAGCAGGCCTGGACGACTCTTGGGGGACGATGCGCTAACCACGCTCCCGATCCTCGCAGAGGGCCCGACGGGATCGGCGCGGGGCACGCGGCCGTATCCTGGTCACATGGCGGGAAAGCAGGACAAGGAAGCAGCCAAGCTGGCGAAGAAGGAGAAGCGCGCCGCGAGCAAGGCTCGCCGCGGGCAAATCTTCGAAGCCTTCAAGATGCAGCGCAAGGAAGACAAGGCGCTCATCCCCTGGATGGTCGGATCGCTCCTGGTCATCACCGGTGTGGTGTTCGGGATCGGGTTCATCTTCGACGTCCATTGGGTCGTGCTGCCGCTGGGCATCCTGCTCGGCGCGCTCGCCGCCGTGATCATCTTCGGCAGGCGGGTCCAGAAGACCGTGTACTCGAAGGCCGACGGACAGCCGGGTGCCGCGGCGTGGGCGCTCGAGAACATGCGGGGCCGCTGGAAGGTGACGCCGACCGTGGCGGCCACGACCCAGCTCGACGCCGTGCACCGGGTGCTGGGCGGACCGGGTGTCGTGCTTGTCGCCGAGGGCGCGCCGCACCGTGTGAAGTCCCTGCTCGCGCAGGAGAAGAAGCGCGTGGCCCGCTTGATCGGTGAAGTCCCGATCTACGACGTGATCATCGGGAACGAAGAGCATCAGGTGTCGCTGAAGAAGCTTCAGAGCTACCTCATGAAGCTGCCCCGCAACCTCAAGCCTGCCCAGGTCGACGCGCTGGAGGCGAAGCTGGCCGCTCTCGGCAGCCGCGGCGCCGCGATGCCCAAGGGCCCGATGCCCGCCGGCGCGAAGATGCGCAACGTCCAGCGCACCATCCGCCGACGCTGACCAAAACCGGTATCAGGGGTCCTTTGCTATCGCCAGGCGATAGCAAAGGACCCCTGATGCTTTCCGCGACGAAAAACTGTCGGTGGGTGGTCGCATGATCACTGTTGTGGACGGAACCAGTAGCGCCCGGCAGAAGGCGCTGGCAGCGATTTACCCGGACGGCGTGGCCGCCCGGGAGGAACTTGTCGCCCTCGGACACTCCCACTCCTGGATCTCCCGCCAATGTCGTGAAAGCGGCCCGTGGCGGCGTCCGATTCCCGGCGTGATCCTCCTGACGGACGCCACGCCGACCAGACACCAGCTCCTGAGGGCCGCCCTGACCCACGCCGGCCCGGAAGCGATGCTCACCGGGGTTCAGGCGGCCCGGCTATATGGAGTCCGAAGACTCCCGCCCGAAAGTCGGGCCCACACTCTGATCCCCCATCAAAGCAAGGTCGCCACCTGGGGGTTCGCCGTCGTCGAACGAACAATCCACCTGCCGGAACCAGTGGAGATCGAGGGGCTGCCGGTGGCACCCCTCGCCCGGGCCTTGATCGACGCCGCCCGGCGCATGAGCGAATTGAAGGCCGTGCGAGCGATGATCCACGATGCGGTCCACCGCAGGCTTTGCACTCCGGAGGAACTGCGAGACGAGCTGGCACAGGCCAGCACGATCGGCTCTGCGCTGCCCCGCCTCGTTGTCGGCGCCCTTGAAGACGGAATCAGCTGTGCCGTCGAGCAGTGGCTGCAGGGCGTGCTCGCGCAAACCGGCTTGCCGACGCCGACGAGGAAAGCCGAGCTGCGAACCCCGGACGGGCAGGTCGTCGGCATAGCCGAGGTCTGGTGGCAGGAAGCCGGCGTCGCCATGCAGATCCACTACGACGAAGTCGCTCTCGAACCTGGCAAGGTCCCCACGACGCCCGCCCTCGTTGCCGCCGGCCTCATCGTCGTCGAGGTAAGTCCGGCGCAGCTACGGGATCAGCCGTTGGTCGTGATCCGGGAATTGCAGGAAGCTCACCGTCGCGCTCGCCAGCGGCCGCCTCCGCAACTCGGTGGCGCTCCTACGGCACCGGCTGCCTGACCACCGCCGGTTCGGCAACCGGTGCCCGGGAAGAGAGCAAAGGTCCCTTGCTACCTCTCCGGCAAGTCACCGCATGCGGATCACGACGGTGCCGGTCAGCCGGTCGAGCCAGCTTCGGCCGTCGATGTTCCGGATCGCGGCCGGGATGATCACGGAAGTCAGCACCGTCCGCACGACAGCGCGCCACACACCGACCATTTGCGTGCCGTCCAACCTGGCCACCCGGATTCCGACCGCCCCCATGCCCGGGGTGAAGCCGAAGAACGCCGCGGGAATGATCGTGATGACCGCCCAGACCCCCACCGACCAGAGGTTGAACGTCTGCATGACGGCCGGATCCTGAAGGCTGGGCTTCACGAAGAGCGTGGTCACCAAAGAGGCGAGGGCCAGGTCGATGATCAATCCCAGGAGGCGCGGCCCGCCGCCTGCCACCGAACCGACACCCGATTCGGGCAAGTCGAGTCGCTCGCCACGCCATCTCTGCGTGCGCTCGCCACCGGCCGTCGTCTCGTCCCCGGCTCCGGGCAGCCATTCTCCGGTCCATCTCGCCACCCATCCAGGGTATGCCGGTGGCGCTGACCACATTCGCCCTGGTCGACTACCCGATATCGCCGACCCGTTAACACCGGCGAAACATACGGGTGACGGTCGGGCAACACCGCGCTCTTAGCGTGAGCCGAAGAGAGTACTGCCGCCGGCAACGAACGAGAAGGAGTCACCGAGGGTGCCCACTACTCCAGACGACATTCAGCGCCTTATCGCCGACGAAAACGTAGAGGTCGTCGACGTCAGGTTCTGCGACCTGCCCGGCGTTATGCAGCACTTCACCGTTCCGGCGAAGGCGTTCAACGAAGAGGCATACGAAGAAGGCTTGGCCTTCGATGGCTCCTCGGTCCGTGGATTCCAGTCGATCCACGAATCCGACATGCTGCTCCTCCCGGACCCTGAGACTGCGCGTATCGACCCGTTCCGCAAGGCGAAGACGCTCTCGCTGAACTTCTTCGTGCACGACCCGTTCACCCGTGAGGCGTACAGCCGCGACCCGCGCAACATCGCGCGTAAGGCCGAGCAGTACATCTCCGAGTACGGCGTCGCCGACAACGTGTTCTTCGGCCCGGAAGCCGAGTTCTACATCTTCGACTCGATCCGGTTCGACTCCGCCGAGCACGCCTCGTTCCACGAGATCGATTCCGTCGAGGGCTGGTGGAACACCGGCGCCGACGTCCCGGGTGGTAACCAGGGTTACAAGACGAAGTTCAAGGGGGGCTACTTCCCCGTCCCGCCGGTCGACCACTTCGCCGACCTGCGTGACGAGATCGTCCGCAACCTGCAGGGCTCCGGCTTCGAGATCGAGCGCGCGCACCACGAGGTGGGCACCGCCGGTCAGACCGAGATCAACTACAAGTACAACACGCTGCTGCACGCTGCTGACGACCTGCAGTTGTTCAAGTACATCGTGAAGAACACCGTGTTCTCCGCCGGCAAGACCGCGACCTTCATGCCGAAGCCGCTCGCCGGCGACAACGGCTCGGGCATGCACTGCCACCAGTCGCTGTGGAAGGACGGCACGCCGCTGTTCCACGACGAGTCGGGTTACGCGGGGCTGTCCGACACCGCCCGCCACTACATCGGCGGCCTGCTCAGGCACGCGCCGAGCCTGCTCGCGTTCACCAACCCGACCGTCAACTCGTACCACCGGCTCGTTCCGGGCTTCGAGGCGCCGGTCAGCCTGGTGTACTCGCAGCGGAACCGCTCGGCTTGTGTCCGTATCCCCATCACGGGCAACAACCCGAAGGCCAAGCGTGCCGAGTTCCGGTGCCCGGACTCGTCCGGCAACCCGTACCTGGCGTTCTCGGCGATGATGATGGCCGGTCTCGACGGCATCAAGAACAAGATCGAGCCGCCGGAGCCCATCGACAAGGACCTCTACGAGCTCCCGCCCGAGGAGGCCAAGAACGTCAAGCTCGTTCCTGGCGACCTTGGCGCGGTTCTCGACACGCTCGAGGCCGACCACGACTACCTGCTCGAGGGTGGCGTGTTCACCCCCGACGTGATCGAGACGTGGGTCTCCTACAAGCGTGAGAACGAGATCGACCCGCTGCGGCTGCGCCCGCACCCGTACGAGTTCTCGTTGTACTACGACGTGTGATCGTGCGGCGGTAACACCAAGAGCACGCCGGTGGTGAGGTGCGGAAACGCCCTCACCACCGGCGTTTCTGTTGGAGCGGCCGGTGCGGCTACTCCGAAGTGGAGAGAACCTTCAGGTCGACGCCGGCGCGCTCGACACGGCCGCGCGGATCGTCCACCAGCTTGCGCCGCTCGAGATCCATCAGCCCCAAGGTGCAAGTGATCTCGGCGGACAGCGTGCCGTCGGCCTTGTAGATGTTCGAGTCCATGTGGAAAGTTTTGCCTGCACCGAACTTGGTATCGCAGGTCACGTCGACGACGTCGCCGGCTCGCAGCTCACGCCGGAACACGATGTGGGACTCGAGCAGCACGAAGGCGAGGTTCGCGTCCTTCAGACCCGAGTTCAGGCCGCCGGCGAGCTCCATCAGCTCGAGTCTGGAAACCTCGCCGTACGAGTGGTAGATGGCATGGTTGAGATGGCCCAGGGTGTCCAGCTCGTAGTGGCGCACCTTGATCCGGGTGCGAAACGGCTCGCGCACAGTCACCGGTCCACTGTAAAGGCAGCTCAACGCTCGCGACGCCGGGCGGTAGCAAGGGACCTTTGCTACTGCCCTCGTCCACGCGCAGCAGGCGATAGCAAAGGTCCCTTGCTTCCTTCCCGCAGGTCAGAGCGATTTGTCCTGGTAGAAGAGAGTGTCCACCACCGCATGCGCGCGGCGCGTGGTCCGACGATAGGCGTCGAGGAACTCGCCAGGGTCGTCATCGGCGGAGTAGCCGAGCACACGAGCGACAGCGGCGAGATCTCGACCAGAGCTGGGGATCTCGTCGACCGCCTTCCCCCTGACCAGCATCCCGGCGTTCCGGACCCGCGTCGCCAGCAGCCACGCCTCGATGAGGGACTCGATTTCGGCGGGCTCGGCGAGCCCCGCCTCCACCGCGGCATTCAGGGCTTCGATCGTCGACGTGGTCCGGAGCCCCGGTATTTTGTGCCCGTGACGCAGTTGCATGAGCTGCGCGGTCCACTCGACGTCGGCGAGCCCGCCTCGTCCGAGTTTCGTGTGCCGGGTCGGGTCCGCGCCCTTGGGCATCCGCTCCGTCTCCACCCGTGCCTTGATCCGCCTGATCTCTCGCACCCGAACCGCGTCGAGACCGGCCTCCGGATACCGAATGGGGTCGATCATTTCGATGAACCGCGCGCCGAGGTCGTCGTCGCCGGCGATGAACCGGGCCCGAAGCAGCGCCTGCGATTCCCAGACCTCGGCCCATCGGCCGTAGTAGCTGCGGTAAGACTCCAGCGTCCGGACCAGCGGACCGCTCCGCCCCTCTGGACGGAGATCGGCGTCGACGACCAAGGCTGGGTCGGGGCTGGGCGCACCGAGAATCTTGCGAACGGTCTCAGCGACCGAAGAAGCGAACTTCGCCGCATCGGAATCGGACACGCCTTCAGCGGGCTCACATACGAACAAGACGTCCGCATCGGACCCATAGCCGAGTTCGGCGCCGCCGAGGCGACCCATGCCGATGACCGCGATCGTCGCGGGCGTCCGGCCGAGCTCCGCCTGCCGCTGGCGATATGCGGCGGCCAACGCACCCTGCAACACGGCGACCCACACACTCGACAATGCCGCGCACACCGACGGAACGTCGAGCAGCCCCAGCAGATCGGCTGATGCGACCCTCAGCATCTCGTGCCTGCGCAGCGATCTCGCGGCGGCGACAGCCGCGTTCAGACCCGGCTGCCGGCGAACGGCGGCCCGCAGCGACGTAGCGACTTCGGCCGGGGTGCGACCGGCCAGCCGCGCGGGATCACCGAGCAGTTGCAGGACTTCCGGCGCTCTGGACAGCAGGTCCGGTACCAGCCGTGACGTCCCCAGCAACAAGGCGAGCCGCTCGACGACAGCGCCTTCGTCTCGAAGAACCCTGAGGTACCAAGGTGTTTCTTCGAGTGCCTCGGAGACCTTGCGATAGGACAGAAGCCCGCGGTCCGGGTCTGGCGTGTCGGCGAGAAGTTCCAGCAGCACCGGCAGCAGGGCCTGCTGAATGGCCGCCCGCCGCGACATACCCGCGGTCAAGGCCTTGATGTGCTGCAACGCCCCATCCGGCGCGGCATAGCCGAGCGCGGCAAGACGGCTTTCCGCCTGCTTCGTCGTCAGCCGCAGCGCCTCGGTCGGCACATTCGCGACGGACTGCAGCAGCGGCCGGTAGAAGAGCTTTTGATGGAGCCGTCGAATGCTCTGGAGGTGACGCCGGAACTCCGCCAGCAGTACGTCCCCCTCACTCCTTCCCCGAGCAGGCCGCACCCCGCTCGCCCTCGCGATGGTGCGCAGCTCGCTCGCATCCGAAGCGGCCGGGAACAGGTGCGTACGCCGTAGCCGCCGGAGCTGGAGCCGATGCTCGATGGTCCTGAGAAACTCGTACGACGACCCGAGTTCCGCGGCATCCATGCGGCCGACGTATCCGCCCTCCCCCAAGGCGGCGAGCGCGTCCATCGTGGACGGGGAACGCAGCTCGGCGTCGATCCGACCATGGACCAGTTGCAGCAACTGCACCGCGAACTCGACGTCGCGGAGGCCACCACGTCCCAGTTTCAGTTCTCGCTCGGCGTGCGCGGTAGGCACATGACCTTCGACGCGGCGCCGCATCTTCTGCACCTCAGGGACGAAGTTGTCCCGATCGGCCGCGGACCACACCATGGGCGCGACCATCTCCGCGTACTGGCGCCCGAGCTCGGCGTCGCCGGCGACCGGCCGCGCTTTGAGCAGAGCCTGGAACTCCCAGGTCTTGGCCCACTTCTGGTAGTAGGTGGCGTGTCCGTCGAGAGTCCGGACCAACGCGCCCGCTTTGCCCTCCGGGCGCAACGCCGCGTCGACCTCGAAGCAGGCTTTGCCGACTACGCGCATCATCGTGCTGGCAAGCCGTGTCGCGGT
Source organism: Amycolatopsis sp. NPDC051071 (assembly GCF_040682875.1). Taxonomy (NCBI): domain Bacteria; kingdom Bacillati; phylum Actinomycetota; class Actinomycetes; order Pseudonocardiales; family Pseudonocardiaceae; genus Amycolatopsis; species Amycolatopsis sp. NPDC051071. Next base: position 54,895 of record NZ_JBFBBY010000038.1, read on the forward strand.
CAAAAGATCGCCATCGCCGACAAAGATGACGTCGACGTCACTGACATAGTTCAGCTCTCGGCCGCCGCACTTGCCCATCGCGATCACGGCCAGTCGGCCCTCGACGCCGGCGCCCACTTCCGCCTCGGCGACCAGAAGTCCGACCGTCAACGCGGCTTCGGCCAGCGTGGTGAGCTGAGCGCCGATCTCGGCATAAGGGGGCTGGTACAGCCCGGGTTCGACGAGGTGACCGAGGTCGGCAGCCGCGATTCCGAGAAGCAGTTCGCGGTACGCGACGCGGAGCGCCTGCTCTGAGTCGAGGCCGGTGAGCACCTCACTTTCCGGCCGGAGGTAGTCCAGAAGGCGGCTTGCGTACTGATCCGGCTCGGTGCACTTGTCACCCAGAAGTGTTTTCCAGCAGGCCGTGTTCGCCACCAGAAAGTCCGCGAGCGCGCTCGACGTACCCAAGACGCCGAGCAACCGGCCACGAAGGGTTCGATTTGCGCGAAGTGCCTGGTCAAGCTCGATCCAGGCAACCGGATCGGCCTCCCTGATCCGGTCGAGCCCGCTCAAAGCGAGATCGGGATCAGCCGCCCGGGAAAGCGCTGACAGCACGTCGGCAGTGGAGGCATCCGGGCCGGCTTCGGTCCACCAACCGGCAGCACGCAGCTGCCCGTCGGCTCGGGGATCGGTGAAGCCGTACCTCGCCACGGAAGCGGTCGGCCTGGCGCGCTCAACCATCGGCTTCCACCGTAGTCGCCCTGGCACCCGTGACCAGATGGACGCGCAAGGGAGCAGGGGACCTTTGCTATCGCCAGGCGCCTGGCGATAGCAAAGGTCCCCTGCTATCGCTAGGCCGCGATCCTGCCGACTTCGGGTTCAGGAGTGGTTGGTGCGGGAGTGGTGAAGCTGCCCGCGTTGACGGGGCTCCGCCGCGAAAGGAGGTAGATCGCGACGCCGACCGCCAGGCCCGCGACACCGACGCCGACGGTGCCTACCGTGCCTGTCGAGGTCACGAGGCCGGCGGCGGCACCGACGATGGCCGCTGCCGGAAGGGTGAACAGCCAGGCGATCACCATGCGGCCGGCGGTACGCCAGCGGACCGGCGACTCATTCCTGCCAACGCCCGATCCGATGATGCCGCCGGAGCAGACATGGGTCGTCGAGAGCGGAAAGCCGAAGTTCGTGGACGCGAGGATGACCGCCGCCGAGCTCGTCTGGGCGGCGAAGCCCTGCGGACCGTCGATGTCCGTCAAACCCTTGCCCATGGTGTACGTGATCCGCCAGCCACCCAGGTAGGTACCCAACGCCAGCGCGAGTGCCGCGCTCACGATCACCCAGAGCGGCGGCCCGGACCCGGCGGGCAGCGTACCGGCGGTGATCATCGTGAGGGTGATGACACCCATCGTCTTCTGTGCGTCGTTCGTGCCGTGAGCCAGTGAAACGAGCGAAGCCGAGATGATCTGACCGACGCGGAAGCCCGCGGTACGGCCACGGCGGACGAAGATGCGGTAGACGAGGTACGTCGCGATCATCGCGACCAGTCCCGCGAGAACCGGTGACAACGCGGCGGGCACGAGTACCTTCTCGACGATCTTTCCGAAGTGGACCGAATCCGTTCCGGCCGACACCCACGTGGCACCGATCAAGCCGCCGAACAACGCGTGGGATGAGCTGGACGGCAGGCCGACGAACCACGTGACCAAGTTCCACACGATCGCTCCGACCAGGCCACCGAAGACGATCGCCGGTCCGATCTTGGTGTCGTCGACCAGTCCATTGGAGATGGTCTTGGCCACCTCGACCGACAGGAAGGCTCCGACCAGGTTCAGGACGGCGGAGATAGTCACGGCCACCTTGGGGCGAAGCGCGCCGGTGGCGATCGACGTCGCCATCGAGTTGGCCGTGTCGTGGAAACCGTTTGTGAAATCGAAAATTAAGGCCGTGACGACGACGAGCACGACCAACACTGAGGGCTCCACCCCGACCTCCGAACCCTTCGAACTCCCTCCGCAAGGTACCTGACAGGTAGACCCGAGTGTTAATAATCCATACGCATTTGAGACATAAGTCGTTAAGCCATCGGCAATGTACGTTGACGGTCCGCAGCCGGAGCAAGCGCACCGGACACCAGTCGGACGAAGCGGTGCGCGAACGGTCGCCAGGTTTCGGCGATATCGGCATGCACCCGAGCGAGGTTCTCCGGGGTCAGTGCGTCCGGCCGGGTGAGTTCCGCCATTTCCGGCGATTGCCTTGCCCAGTCGAGGACGATCTCCGGCGTCGTCTCGATATGGAACTGGACACCGTAGGCACAACGGTCGAAACGGAACGCCTGATGTGGATACCGCGGCGACGAAGCGAGAAGCTCCGCGCCGGCGGGGAGCCGGCTGATCGCGTCGTTGTGGAACTGCAGGACGTCTTGCATGAGCGGCAGATCCGCGAAGAGTGGATCCGTCCAGGCCGCGTCCTTCTTGGACACCAGCCCGGGGCCGACTTCGGGGCCTTGATCACCTCGGGCGACCAGGCCTCCCGTCGCCACCGCCAGTAGCTGACCGCCGAGGCAGATCGCGAGCGTGGGGATGCGAGCGCTGGTGGCCTTCGAAAGAACCTTCCGGACATCCGCCAACCACGGGTAGGCGGCGTCATCGGTCGCGCCCATCCCTCCGCCGAGACACACGACGCCCGCGTACTCCCCAAGCTCGGCGGGGAGGCCCTGATCGGGCATCAGCCGGATGTCGAGTTCGGCACCTGCTTCGGTGAGCCAGTCACCGAGGGGGCCGATCGGGTCGGATTCGTCTGGCTGGATGACGAGCAGCTTGAGAGCGGTCACTGCCCCAGCCTACGACCGGAAGGGAGCAAGGGACCTTTGCTATCGACTTGCGGCGGCGATAGCAAAGGTCCCTTGCTCCCCCGGTCAGCAGGCGCAGCGTGGGGTGGAGGTAGGTGTGGGGGCGGGTGCGTCTTGGTCGACGGGATAGCCGGCCACTCGCCAGGCGGTGATGCCGCCGGACAGGCGTTTGACCTTGAAGCCGAGCTCGGCGAGTTTGAGTGCGCCCTTGGTCGCGGCGTTGCAGTGGATGCTCTCGCAGTAGCAGACGTAAACGAGGTCGCTGTCGGACTCAGGGGTCATGTCACGGTAGGGCAGATTGATCGCGCCGGGGATGCGGGCCGAGGCAAAGGCCTCCGAGGCCCGGGTCTCGACGATCACGTATCCGTGGCGGGTGCCGGCGGTGAGATCCCGGACGAGGTCGTCGGGGTCCACATCGAGAGCGAGCTCGGCACGGAGGTGCGCAGCCGCGGCGAGGCTGTCCAGGGCCGGGAACGTCAGTACGCGGGATTCGGTCGTCATGACTCAATCCTGCTGTCCGGTGATCGCCCAGGACATCGGCGAATCCAGGTGCATGCGCCGGTTAGCCTGGAGATTCCTGGCGCAGAAGACGACCGACCTGGAGTTCCGTGAACCTCGATGATCTCGACTGGCAGTTGCTCGAACTGCTCCAAACCGACGGGCGGCTGACCTTCTCCGAGCTCGGCCGACGGGTATCGCTGTCGGCGCCCGCGGTGACGGAGCGAGTCCGGCGACTCGAGGAGAAGGGGGTCATCACCGGGTACTCCGCCGACGTCGATCTGACGAAACTCGGGTTACCCATCGAGGCAATGGTCCGGGCGAAGGTGCGAAGCCTCGACACAGCCCGCTTCCGGGAAACGATCCTCGCGCTGCCCCAGGTGCTCGACGCCGATCACGTCACAGGCGACGAGTGCTGGTTGGTGCGGGTCACCTGCCGGAACACCGCGGAGCTGGAAGAACTCGTAGAGCGGATGCAGCGTTATGGGGAGACGACGACTTCGCTGGTCTTCTCGTCCCCGGCCCGTCGGCGCGCGGTCGTCCGGCCGCGCGGCTGAGCGACGCAGCGGTGACAGCAAGGGACCTTTGCTATCGCCGAGGCTGGAGCGGGAACGTGAAAAAGGTCCAGGTCCCGGGAGAACCATAAGTTCTCGACCGGGGCCTGGACCTTGTTTAACGTTGAGTCCGGCGGTGTCCTACTCTCCCACAACCCTTCGGTTGCAGTACCATCGGCGCTGTCAG
>NZ_JBFBBY010000039.1:0-58255 GCF_040682875.1 Amycolatopsis sp. NPDC051071
GACCCAAATCACTCACGAGAACCTGACCCGCTCGGTACCGGCGCCCGTACTCGCCTGAGGTACAGGAAGGCCCCCTTCCTTGCGCCTAGGTACAGGAAGGGGGCCTTCCTGTACTTGGGGCGGGCGCGCCACAGCAGTCACACCTGCCACGCCCGTCACTGACACCGCCAAAGAAGGCGCATCAGAGAAAGGTTGCACGAGGGCGGCGCGTCATAGTGGCAGGTGTCGTGCCACGGTGCGGCGGCCGACCCCGTGCGGGGGGAGACTGACGCTCAAGCGCGAATGTGGTTTGCGCGGCGCCGTCGGTGGGTATTCAAGTCTGGCTGATCGGCGATCGGGCGGAGGTGGCGTATGCCGGGTGGATACGCACGACTGCGGGCGGGGCTGCTGATAATCACGCTGGCGGTGAGTGGCTGCGGCGGAGTCAGCTCGACGGTCGAATCCGGCGAGACCACACTCGTCACCATGGGATTCGGGGCAGGGGACGAGATCGCCAAGACCCGGATCGAGCTGGCGGACAAGGTCATCGCCCCGGCTACCGTCAAGATCGGCGGCAGTGCTTTCGATGCACAGCAGTTCCTGGCCGCGGTGGCCGCGGGAAGTCCCCCGGACATCGTCTACCTCGATCGCCAGCTGCTCGGCACCTATGCGGCGCGGGGCACCTTGGCGCCGCTGGGTGAATGTGTCCGGGACAGCCAGGTGCGGATGGCGGAGTTCCGGGAGGCCGCGGTGGCCGAGGTGACCCTGCGCGGTCAGCTGTACGGGCTGCCGGAGTCCTACAACAACCGCCTGATCATGGTCAATGACGCGGTGGTGCGCCAAGCCGGTGCCGATCCGGCGGAGGTCGGCACCGCGGACCGGGCGAAACTGGCGACACTCACCCGAACCCTCACCGGTCGCGACGGAGGCGGAGCGCTCACCCGGATCGGTTTCGACCCGAAGCTCCCCGAGTTCCTTCCGTTGTGGGCCAAGGTCAACGGGGTCACGATGCTCAGCGAAGACGGACTAAAGGCCAACCTCGACGACCCGCGGCTGATCGAAATTCTGGACTATACGGCTGGTCTGATCGAGGCACAGGGCGGCTGGGGCAGGCTGAAAGCGTTCCGCGACACCTTCGACTTTTTCGGCGCGAAGAACCCGTTCGCCACCGGTCAGCTCGCCGCCGGGCCCATGGACGACTGGTACCTCAACGTGCTGGCCAACCACTCCCCGCAGATCGACCTTTCCGTCCAGCCGTTCAGGGACCAGAACGGCGCGTCGATCGACTGGGTCACCGGCTCCGCATGGGCCATCCCGGCGACGAGTAAGCACAAGAAGGAAGCGTGCGCCTGGATCGCGACGATGACCAACTCGAGTTCCTGGATCGCCGCCGCACGGACACGGGCCGACGCGCGCAAGGCCGCCGGGAAACCGTTCACCGGCGTCTACACCGGAAACCGGGTCGCCGACGAGAAGATCTTCAGCGAACTGGTCAAGCTCGATGACAAACCGATTTTCGGTAACGCCGTCAAAGCGGTGCTCGAAGCGCAGAAGACTGCCTTCTCGATGCCGTCCTCACCCGCCGGTGCGGAATTCAAGGCGGCCTGGCAGGACGCGGTGAACCGGGTGCTCTCCGGTGTCCAGAGCCCCGCGGCCGCGCTGCGCCAGGCACAGGCGGAGGCTCAGCGGGCGCTCGATCTCGCGGCGCAGCACCGGTGAGCGCGGCCCTGCCCCCTCGCGGGGCGAGGATCCGGAAGTGGGCGCGGGGCTTCCGGCGGCGGGAAACCTTGGCCGCGTACGCGTTCCTGTCACCGTGGATGATCGGCTTCTTGCTCTTCATGCTGATTCCGATGGTGGCCAGTTTCCTGCTCTCACTGACCGACTACGACGCCCTGCGGGCACCGACCGCGGTCGGTCTCGCCAACTATCGCCAGTTGCTGGAAGACCCCGACGTCCGCAAAAGCCTGACCAACACCCTGCTCTACGCGCTCATGTCGGTACCGTCGACGATGGCCGTCTCACTCGGGCTCGCCGCGCTGCTGGCCAGGGCGGGGCGCCGGTCGGCAGGGCTCTTCCGTACCCTGTTCTACTTGCCGGAGATCACTCCGAAGGTGGCCGTCGGCGTGCTGTTCCTGTTCCTGTTCAACGGGCAGGCCGGCCTGGTCAACGAGGTGCTCGGGCTGTTCGGTGTGCAGGGGCCGCAGTGGAGCACTGACGGCGCGTGGATCAAACCGGGGCTGGTGCTGATGAATCTGTGGTCGGTCGGCAGCACGGTGGTGATCTACCTCGCCGCGTTGAAGAGTGTGCCACCGGAACTGTACGAAGCCGCGGAACTCGACGGGGCGTCACGGTGGCGCCGGTTCCGGCACATCACGGTTCCGATGATCAGTGGTGCGCTGTTCTTCACCCTCATCGTGCAGACCATCGCGGCGTTGCAGACGTTCGACGAGGCGTACACGGCGTTCTACGGCAACGCCTCCTCCGCCGGGTACAGCAGCGATGCCGCCCTCTTCTATCTGATCTACCTGTTCCAGCAGGGTTTCCAGTTCCTGCACATGGGTTACGCCTCGGCCATGGCTTGGCTGCTGTTTGCGATCATCATGGTGATCACCCTGGTCCAGGTGCGACTGAGCAAGCGTTTCGTCTACTACGAGGGCCGGTGAAGCATGGTCGTGACGAGCAGCTTGACGCCGGTCGCCGAGCCGCGTCCCGGATCGGCGCGGGACGTGCGCCGGCGCGGCCGTCGGCGCCCACTGGTGTGGGTGGCTCTGGTGGCCACGGCCGTGTTGTTCGTTTACCCGTTCGCCTGGTTGTTGAGCGCGTCGGTGAAACCGGGCGATCAGGTCTTCGACAACGCGTTGTTTCCCCAGCAGATGGTGTTGGGCAACTACGCCGAGATCTGGCGCGCGGCACCGGTGGCGGCGTGGCTGGTCAACAGTGTGGCGGTGAGCCTTGCCGCCGCGCTCGCCGCGACGGTGGCCAGCTCAGTGGTCTCTTTCGGCTTCGCCTATTTCCGGTTCCCTGGGCGCAACGCGCTTTTCGGACTGGTGCTCGCCACCATGATGCTGCCGGGCGCGGTCACCATGATCCCGGTTTACCTGATCTGGAACGAGGCCGGGTTGGCCAGCACCCAGGTGCCGTTGTGGGCAGGCAACCTTTTCGGCAGCGCGTTCTACATCTTCCTGCTGCGGCAGTTCTTCCTCGGGTTGCCAAGGGAACTCTTCGAGGCCGCGCGCATCGACGGTGCGAGCTACTGGACGCTGTTCTGGCGGATCGCGGTACCGCTGTGCAAACCGGCGATGGTGGTGACTTTCGTCTTCGAACTCAAGGCCAGCTGGTCGGATCTGCTGAAGCCGTTGATCTATCTGCGGGACCCGGCGTTGTACACGCTACCGCGCGGCCTCAAGGCCCTTTCAGACCAGTTCGGCCAGGCAGGTGAGCAGCGGTGGGAGATCGTGCTGGCCGGTAGCGTGCTCACCACGTTACCGATGATCATCGTGTTCTTCCTCGCCCAGCGGCATTTCGTGGACGGCATCGCGACACACCGCCGGACCGGCTGATCCAGTTCCTTCGTATCGCGCCCTCAAGCTCGCCGCCTCGCTCGCGCCGAACTATCCGGCCTTACCGTGGACGGGTGACTCGAACGCCGCGGACCGGCACACGACGATCGCCGCTGTGAGGCCGCCCGTTGCCGCGATGAGCACCACGGCCGGGAGCATCCCGTTGTCCAGGCCGAGCCCGCCGAGCGCGGCGCCCGAGGCGATGCCGATCTGGAACGCCACGATGTAGACCGCCGAAGCGAGATCCGGCCGGGTCGTCGCGACGCGCAGGACCGCTGCCTGCAGCACCACGCCGATCCCGGCCGCAGGTGCGGCCCACAGCACAATCGCCGCGCCGGAGACGAAACCCGGCCCGCCGACGAGCAGCACCAGCATGGCGACGGCGAGGCCGCCGGTGGTGACCAGCGCGGTCACTCGCGGATGCCGGTCGACGTGGCGCCCTATCAGGACAAGGCCGAGTAGACCGGCTGTCCCGTGGGCGAACAGCAGGCTCGACGTCGCCGGGCCGGTCAGGCGGACGGAGTCCGCGATGATCGCCGTGATGTAGGTGAACGCCGCGAAGTGCCCGGTCACCACGAGCAGGGTCGTCAGGTTGACGGGGAGCAGCGCCCGGTCCGCGATGACCCGCCGGACGGTCACCGAACCTTGGTGCGGTGCCTCCGGCGGCATCGGCTCAACCGTGACCCGGATGACCAGCGCCGCCACTGCCGCGACACCCGCCACGACCAGGACAGCGGTTCGCCAGCCGAGCGTCGCGCCGAGCCAGGAGCTCAGCGGGAGCCCGAACAGGAACGCGAGCGAGTTGCCGGCGAATACCACCGCCGTGGCGCGGCCACCCCGGCCGGGCCCGAGCAGCCGGGCGGCCATCGCCGCGACGACCGACCAGAACACCCCGTGGCCCGCGGCCGCGACCAGCCGCGCGGCCACCGCGACGCCGTACCCCGGTGCGGCGGCGAGCACCAGGTTGGACACCACGATCATCGCGATCGTGACCAGCGCCGTCACCCGGCGATCCCAGCGTGCTGTCAGCGCGACCAGCGGTATGACCGTCACCGCGACGACGACCGCGTACCCGGTCATCAGCAAGCCGATCGCGGAGTCCCCGGCCGCCAGTCCGGACGCGAGCTGGGGCAGCAGCGCCACGGGGAGGTTTTCCGATGTCACGGACACGAAGCAAGCGGCGCTCAAGGCGCCCAATGCGACGCGCGTCCTCGGCTCGACGGGCATTGTTTAACGATACACAGGTAGAGTGTGGCCATGTCCAGTGCCGGGTCGTCGCGCGTCACCATGGCGGAGGTGGCGCGCCGCTGCGGGGTCTCGGTGATGACCGTGTCGTACTGCTACAACCAGCCGGACCGGGTCGCGCCGGACACGCTGCGCCGGGTCCGGGAGGTCGCCGCCGAGCTGGGCTACCGCGGGCCGGACCCGACCGCGCGATCGTTGCGTCGCCGCCACAACGGCGCCATCGGCGTCGTGCTCGGCGAGCACCTCGCCTACGCCTTCGAAGACCCGCAGGCCCGCCGTTTCCTGGCCGGCGTCGCCGAGGTCTGCCGTGAGCGCGGGAGCGGGCTGAATCTCATCCCCACCACCGGGACCGGGGAGGATGTCGAGCGCGTGCGGTCGGCGTCCGTCGACGGCTACATCCTCTGGACGACCGTCGACGCCGACCCGGTGCTCGCCGTGGTGAGCGGGCTCGGCAAGCCCGTCGCGATCCACGGCGGTCCGGCTGTCCCGGGCGCCAGTGTGGTCGGCATCGACAACCGCGCCTCCGCCCGCGAACTGGCCGCGCGTACCTTCCCCGGTGCGCGACGGCCGGCGGTGGTCAGCTTCCCCTTCGACCGCGATCGCCGCCCGCGGCTGGAAACCGGGCCCGACGCAGAAAGTGTCGCGTTCCCGGTCACCCGCGAGCGCCTCCTCGGCATCTTCGACCACTGCGCCGACCCGAGCCGCCTCCCCGTGGCCGTCGTGGCCCGCAACGACCGGGAAGAAGCCGCGACGACGGTCGACGAACTCCTCGGCAAGTGCGAACCCGACGCCGTGATCGCCATGAGCGATCAGCTCGCGTTCGCTGTGCTCGACGCCGCTCGCCGCCGTGGCCTGTGCGTGCCGGTGGACATCGCGGTCGCCGGCTGGGACGACGGCCCGGACGCGGACCGCGCCGGCCTCACCACCATCACCCAGTCACTCTTCGACCAGGGCCGGGACTGCGCCCTGATCGCGCTCGGCGAGCGCTGGCCGAGCCGCGGCGCCGAGTGGACGGCCACGGTGCGGACCAGCACCAGGTGACCCGGCGTCGGCGTGGCGGGCCACCGCCGAACTCGCTGGTGCGCCGGCGGTTCCTGGCTGTGCACTGAAATCACCCGTCTCGGGGTTGTGACCTGCGCATATCCGGCGCTGCTAGGCCAAGCGGGTTACTGTCGAATCGCGGACGACGCGCGCGGTGCCTGGTGCGCGGTTGGCGGTGACGGGAGCTCGTGATGGCGCGGAAGGCGGTGCGCGGTGTTCCCGGGTGGGTGAACCCGATGCTGGCCAGCCCGGACGGCGGTCGGCTGCGGGAAGGGCCGGAGTGGGCGTATGAGTACAAGCTCGATGGCTACCGGGCGTGCATGCGGATCGCCCCGGACGGTACAACGGTGCTGACGAGTCGCAACGGTATCGATTTCACCGCCGAGTTCTCTGACCTTGCCGGTGTTCTCGCCGAAGCTCTGGAGGGCCAGGCCGCGGTGCTGGACGGGGAGATCGTCGTCTACAACGAGGCCGGGCAGATCGACTTCGGGGCGCTACAGGAACGCCGTGGCCGCTACCAGACCCACAGCACGGGACGGCCTGGCGAACCGTTCGAGGACGTCCCAGTCCGGTTCCTCGCCTTCGATTTACTGCAGCTGGGTGCGGAGCAGTTGCAGCGCGAGTCGTATGACGAACGACGGCGACTGCTCACCCAGCTGCAGATGCCCGATCCTTACCGGATCTCGGTGGTGCGTGGCTTCACCTTCACCGACCTGGCCGCGGACCGCCGCACACCGCGGCACCTGCTCGAGCACATCGTCGCCAGCGGCCACGAAGGCCTCGTCGCCAAACACCGCGCCTCTGCCTACAACCCCGGGCGCCGCAGCGATGCGTGGCTCAAGCACCCGCTGACTCAGACAACCGAGGTCATCGTCTGCGGCTACCGGCCAGGCCAAGGCCGGATCGCCGGCCGGATGGGCGGGCTCCTGCTCGGCGCTCACGACCCTGACACGGGCGACCTCGTCTACATCGGCGACGTCGGGACGGGATTCACCGAAGCAGAACGCACCCGCCTGCAACGACGGTTGGATGAGTTGACGCAGCAAAAGCCCTCGTTCGCGGTCACGCCGCCTCGCGCGGACACCGCGCGGGCGCTGTGGGTGAAACCGGTCCTGGTCGGAGAGGTCGAGTTTCGGCAGTTCACCCGCGGCGCGGGCCGCCTGCGTCACACCGCATGGCGAGGACTGCGCGAAGACAAACATCCCGGCGAAGTCCTCAAGCCCCAGTCGTCGCACGGACCCCGCGACACTGATCTGATACGAACATCCGGACGCCCAGCGGCATCACCCGAACCCGATGCGGAGCGGCGACCGGCAACTACTGCGCGGCTGGGGCCGAAGATCACCGTACAAGCGGGACAACGGCAACTCGTTCTGTCCAACCTGGACAAAACCTTGTACCCGGACGGGTTCACCAAGGGTGAGGTCATCAACTATTACTCCCGCATCGCCCCGGTCCTGCTGCCGCATCTGGCCGGGCGGCCGGTCACGTTCATCCGATTCCCCGATGGTGTTGCCGGCGAGCAGTTCTTCGAGAAGAACGTTCCCAAAGGAGCCCCGGCGTGGCTGTCCACGGTGCGGCTGGCTCGTACCGGTTCCCGCGGCGCGGGTGAAGTGATCACCTATGCCCTGCTCGACGAACTCGGCGCCCTGGTGTGGGCGGCGAACATGGCCGCCCTCGAACTCCACGTTCCACAATGGACCGTGGATTCCGGCGGGATCCGGCAGTCACCGGACCGGCTGGTGTTCGACCTCGATCCCGGGCCAGGAACCTCGATCGTGCACTGCTGCCGCGTCGCAGAACGACTCCACGACGCCCTGACCGCCGACGGACTAACGCCACTCGCGAAAACGTCCGGCTCGAAAGGCATGCAGCTCTACTGCGCCATCGCCACCGACGACCCCTCCGCGCCGTCGGCTTACGCCAAGAAACTCGCCCAACGCCTGGCACGGGAAACACCGGACAAGGTGACCGCGGTGATGGCCAAAGCACAGCGGACAGGCCGGGTGTTCATCGACTGGTCCCAGAACAACCCCGCCAAGACCACCGTTGCCCCGTACTCGTTACGCGGCCGCGACCGTCCCACCGCCTCCACTCCGATCGCCTGGGACGAAGTCCGAGCTTGCTGCCGTGCCTCACAGCTGGAGTTCACCGCCGACGACGTCCTTGACCGTGTGGACGAGTACGGCGACCTGTTCGCCGAACTCGACGACATGCGAACAGCGCTTTCCTAAAAGAGGCTGGGATTGTGCACGTAGCGCGTGAACACGGCGAGGACGGGTGAGAAGGCGCCTCAGTGGAGTGAAGGACCGGGTAGCTGGTGGTGAGCTGGTATTGACGCAGGTACGCATAAAGGGCGGGGCATTGCTTCCGCGCACCCTGTTGTCGTTGTGAGGAACAAGATGATGTCTGCGCCCACACTGAACCACCAGACCACCGGATACGACGCCCGCCAGGCCTATTGCATGGCCAAGGCCGCCGACCTGGCTTACCAGGACCGTGAACGGATCGAGGCCACCGCGGCCGAGTGGGGCTTCGACCGGGTCCGTCACCACCACTCGACGTTCTCCCCGCCATTCGCGCTCAGCGACACCCAGGCATACACCATGGCCAGCCCGACCATGATCGTGACCGCGTTCCGCGGAACCGAGCCGGTCCAGCTGCGTGACTGGCTGTCGGACACGACCACGCCACCGTGGTCCGGTCCGGCGAACACCGGCCTGGTCCACTACGGGTTCGCCGAGGCACTGCGGGCGGTGTTCCCGTCCGTGCTCGCGGCCATCGAGGAATTGCGTGACGCCGAGCAGACGGTGTGGTTCACCGGGCACAGTCTCGGTGGCGCCTTGGCGATGCTGGCCGCGGCGTGGCTGCATTTCGAAGACCCGCGGCTTTCGGCACAGGGCGTCTACACCTTCGGTCAGCCCCGTACCTGCGACCGCGCCTTGGCCAGCGCCTATGACAAAGCGTTGGCAGGACGCACGTTCCGGGTGGTCAACAACAACGACTTCGTCACCCAGGTCCCGCCGGAACCGGTGTTCCACCACGTCGCGGAGCTTCGCTACATCGACTCCTCCGGCCGGGTCCGCGAGTCCATGCCCGCGGTGTCGAATCTGCTCGACCGCGGCAAGGGCATGCTCGCCGACCCGTTCGCGCCGGCCTCCGATGGACTGCGGGATCACTTTATGAAGGCCTACATCACCGCCCTGGAGAAGAACCTGCCCTGAACGACCGCTGTCCAGAACGTGCCATCGAACGGTCGCTGACAACGCGAACGAAAGCGTGCCGACCTGCCGCGTCGTGCGATCGTCGAGCCGGCCGGTCCGTCGTCGACTACCACTACGGGTGGATCCATCCGCTCATTCACCCGAACAGCGCCTTCCTGGCTCGCGATTTCCGGAAAGATTGATTCCATGGCGCGCAGCGGCACATCGACTGTCGGGGTGGAGGAGGAGTACCTCGTGGTCGACTCGCGAAGCCGGAAGCTGCGGCCGGCGGCCGCAGCGGTGATAGACGGCGCCACCGGTGTGCTTGGCGGGCGCGTCGGCGCGGAGCTGACCCGGTTCCAGCTGGAGGCCAGGACCGAGCCGCATACCGGCCTCGGCGACCTCGGTGAGCAAATTCGGGACATGCGTGCGGTCATCGCTGGTGCCGCGGCCGATCACGGGTTGTCCGTGGTTTCGTCCGGTAGCCCGGTGCTGGGTGACCCGATCCCACCACCGATCACCGACGGTCCCCGCTACGCGGCCAGTGTCACCCACTTCCGGGCGTTGGACGACGAGCAGGTGGTCTGCGCCTGCCACGTCCACGTCGGACTGGCCGACCGGGCGCTGGCACTGCGGGTCAGCAACCATCTGCGGCCTTGGCTGCCGACCCTGGTCGCGCTCTCGGCCAACTCGCCCTACTGGGCCGGCCGCGACACCGGCTACGCGAGCTGGCGCACCATGGCCTGGGCCCGGTGGCCCGCTGCCGGACCACCTCCGTACTTCTGCTCGCCCGGCCATTTCGACGAACTGGTCGGCCGGCTGCTGGAAGCGGGCGTGATCATGGACCGCGCCGGCGTCTACTGGGACGTGCGCCCCTCCAGCCACCTGCCGACCGTGGAGGTCCGAGTCACCGACGCGGCCACCACGGTGGCCGAGACCCAGCTGTTCACCGCGCTGATCCGCGCCCTGGCGGACACAGCCCTGGCCGACATCGCCGCCGGAGCACCAGATCCCGATCCTGACCCGCACACCCTGCGCGCCGCCCACTGGCGTGCCGCCCGCGATGGTCTCGGCGGCCACGCCGTGCACCCGCACACCGGACATCTGCTGCCCGCGACGACACTGACCGCCGAGCTGCGGGCCCATGTCATGACGGCCGTTCACCGCAACGGAGATCACCAGCTCGTCGAAACCGAATGGCGGCGGCTGCACGACAGTGGCACCGGAGCCGACCGCCAACGCGCCGCCTACCGCGGCAGGCTCAGCGACGTCGTCGACCACCTCACGCATGCCTACCTGGGGAAATGGGATAGGGGTGCGACTGTGTGAGGACACCGACGTCACATCGACATCTCGCACGGCTGGTGGCCGGATCGCTACTGTCCGGAAGACGCGAGGCAGCTCACTGACCGGTGCCTGGACGTCGACAGACGGCTGTTTAGGTGCCCGCACCAAAGGTAATACTGCCGATCGTGGACGCATTCGTGGCGATGCACCTATCGACGGTGCGTGATCTGGACGACCTGGTCAGGTTGGTCGAGTCCGAGGGCGGTGACGAGCTCTACGTCCGGTGGTCGCGCGGACCGCAGGTAGACCTGGGGGAGGGGCTCGAGCAAGCCAGCCGGGACGGACTAACGGGCATACGGCTGCCCGGGCTGTCCGCCAACTCGCTGCGGCGGGAAGCGTGGTGGGGCGGGCGGTCGTTGCGCCTGTGGCTGGCCCGTCGGCTTTATGACTACCAGCACCTGCCGGACTTGCGCGGCCCTGACGTCCGTCCTTGGGTGCTCCGTGGCCGAGAGGTGGCGCGCGGCCCGGACAACGAGCCCTTGGTGCACTGCGAACGGCCGTTGGCCTGGGTCGCCGACGAGGTGCTGCACGAAGCTCGCAAGCTCGTTGACGAGCAAGGATCCCGAGAGTGGGGCCCGATGGATCGACGCTGACCAGGCCATGATGTCGGCCAGGTCGCCGATCGAGCCGCCGGTCCGGTGTCGGCCAGGTTTGGTGCCGGTATCCATCCCTGCGAGCGGCTGGGGGTCTCGTTGAACAGGACAGGCTGGGGTGCCCTTTCGGGACGCACGCGGATCACCACCAGTTCACGACCTTCTCGACGGTGTCGGCGCTCGCCCGACGACCCGGTCCTCGCCCGGCCGGTCCGACACGCCCACGATGATGAGGCCGCCGTAGGTGTTCGCCATCGCGGCCACGGACGAGTCCTACGGAATCGTTCGGTGAGCGAGCTTGTCAGCGCGGAGGTCGGGCCGTTGGTTGATCATTACGGTGTGGCTAGGGTAGGCGGATGAGCGCGTTGCCGGAACAGCCCGTGGTTCACGAGTCGGATATTCCGATGTATCTGGTGCGTGAGGGGAGCGGGACGGTCGAGCGAGGTGCCCGTGACACGGTCGGCGGGTGGCCGATTCTTCCGGTGGGGGAGTCGTGGCCGGTGTGTTTCTGTGGCGAGCGGATGGTGTTGTTCTTTCAGCTCGACATTCCGGTCGACGTCGTTGTGTTCGGTGGGGAGCATCTGCTGGTTTTCCAGTGCCCGGTGCACAACGACGCGGTCTCCGTCGATGACGGTTCCGAGGTGTTGCCGGAGAGGTTCTGGGATTGTCCGCCGCGGCGTTACCACGATGAGGGCGCGTTCTGGCGGATCATGCTCCACCGCGACGACACTGTGCCTGCCGATGACGTGGATCCGTATCTTCAGCCGCGACCGTTGGAGCTCAGGTCGGCGACGGAGCGGATCACGGTGTGGTCGCTCGGGGATGCGTTGCTGGACGAACGCCCTGTGGACGATGTATTCGCCGCGCGGGGTGACGGTGTGAACGAGTTCAAGGTCGGTGGTGTTCCGTGCTGGGCTCAGGCTCGTGAGTCCTACATCTGTCCTTGCGGGACCGAGCTGGTTTTCGTGTGCCAGCTTCCCGAGGACACCGGGTTCGACAAGCACCTGGATCAGCCTGAACAGAACTTCACGTTTCACGGTGACCAGTACGGGCTGTTCCTCGGCAACATGGTCTATATCTTCGCGTGCCCGGCACGCTGCCATCCCGCCGCGGCGTGGCCCGTGACCCAGAACTGACCACACCCCACCTTGTCGTCGCGCTGTGACGGCCGGGCAAGCTCTCACCAGCCGCTGTACCGGTTATCCCGGCCACAGGTCCTTGAGACGACGGTTCGGTGATTCTCTACGGATCCATCATGTCTTCGACGGGTCTGGGTGACTTTTGCACGCCGTCGCGCGGCGAGGACAGTGAACTCGATCCTGCTTAGGGCGCGAGAATCCTTCGCGCCCGGTTTCGCTTACATGGCAGTGATCACCATCGTAGGAATCTCCTCCTGCGTGTTCTTGGTCGGCAAGGTCGAGCGGGTCGGCGAGACCGAATCACTCGACAGGAATCCAGCTGCCATGCAACCCCAGTGGGACGCGTGCGGGCAGGTGGACCATGGCGAGGGGTTCGCCGGAGAAGTCTTGGGCGGCCAGGATCACCAGGTCCGCCGCGCCCCGGTCGGGGTTGTGGACGTAAACCAGGTTGTAGCCGTCATCTTCCGCGTCCGCCCCGCCCGCCGGGACGAACACGGTCTCGCCCGCGCTCGCGTCACGGCCGAACTCGTGGGTTTCGGTGGTACCGGTCAGGAGGTCGTGTTTGAGGAGAGCGCTGCTGAAGGCCCGACACCGCACTCGCGTGCTCAGAGACGTAACTCGCGTGCTTGAAGCCGTAACTCGCGTGCTCAGACCCCGCACACCGAGTTCGGCATCCAGCACGTGAGATCCGTCTTTAAGCACGCGAGTTACGCGTTCAAGCACGCGAGTTACGTGTTCAAGCACGCGAGTTACGCCTTCGCTCTGGCCGCCGACCCTGCGAACAAGTCGGGCAGCGAGCCCAGGCACCACGCCACGTTTGCCTTACCCCTCAATAGAACCCGCGTTGCCACCCACGACCCGGTCAAGACCGCACATCCAGGCATTAAGCGGACATTCACCCACAGGATTGCGTCCTTTGTGGACACGCAAGGCACGACTTGCCTCGTCGGCCAGTCCAGAACCGGCCATCGCGACACCGGCCCAGCCACGCCACCTTTGCGCTTCCCTCACTAGCAGCCGGTTTTGCCGTCCAGCATCTCGCGGAGGATGTCCAGGTGGCCGTTGTGGCGGGCCGTTTCCTCGGTGAGGTGGAGGAGGATCCAGCGCAGGTCGACGTGGAGGCCGTTGCGGATGGCTCGCTGGGCCTGCTTGTCCAGGCTGTTCCCGGCGACCAGTTCGCGGTGGCGGGTGCTCTGTCCGGCGTATTCGTCGAGCAACTGGGTGAGCGGGAAATCGACGGCGGTACGCATCTCGCGGTCGGGGTCTTCCTCGGTCCAGGGGCCCAGGTCTTCCTTGCCGAGGAAGACCGCGTCGAACCAGTAGTGCTCGACCCAGCGCAGGTGATTGATCACTCCGCTCATGGTCATCAGCGGTGAACTCGGCAGGAGCGCCTTGCGTGCGTTCTCCTCTGAGACGCCATCGCATTTGGCGCGGGCTGTGTCACGTGCGTAGTCGAGAAACGTGGTGAGCTGGGTACGTTCGTCCCATGCGGGCGGTGTGTCATCGATTCTGGTCATCGCGTGAAGCGTCTCCGATCGCCGAGCCGCTTGTCGAGGTATTTGTCGACGGACCCAACCTGCTCCATCCAGCTCCTTGTCCGCCGGATGGGCCGTTCGGAGGCCGGTCAGGTCATCAGGACCCGTTCGACGAAAGCACCGGCCGCCAACAGTTTCCGGTCATCGCCGACGGCGCCGTCGAGAGCCAGCCCGGCGGGCAGGCCACCGCGGCCGAGTCCCATCGGGACGGTCAAGCCGGGAACACCAGCGATGCTGCCGGGCTGGCAGTTTCGGATGAAGGTGGAGAAGGTCGGGACCGCGCGCCCACGGTGGACGAACTTCTCGACGGCGGAGAAGTCCTGGGCTGTCGCCGGTGTGGTGGGGAATCCCAGTGCGTCGATGCCGGTCTCGCCGAAGATCTTCGCGTAGGCGCGGCGTAAGGCCGAGCGGTTGGCGAGGGCGGCCTCGTAGACGGCCGGCTCGACGCCCGGCACGACCGCCTCGGCGAAGATCGCCCGGACGTCGGCCGCGGCGACTTCGTCGACGAGTCGGTCGAACGAAACCTCGGGCACATACTCGGCGAGGTACGCCCGTAGTCCGATACCGGCTTCGTGGATCACCAGCGGCATGCCCTGATCGGTGACGAGTTCGGCGAGGGGCGTGTCGTCGACCGGCACCAGAGTGACCCCAGCCGCGCGCAGGCGGATCAGCGCGACCGTCCACAGTTCTTCGACGTCGTCGGCCAAGTCGCCGGTCAGGAAACCGTGCGGCACGCCCAGCCGGATCAGCGGGAGTTCGCGCAGGGGTTCCGGTTCCTCCGCCGCGAGGACGGCGTCGAGGAACGCGAGATCGGTGACCGTGCGGGCGATCGGCCCCACCGTGTCCCGGGTGCTGCTCAACGGCGTGATGCCGTCGGACGGGTAGCGGCCCGTGGTGGGCCGGAAACCGCAGACCCCATTGAGCGCGGCGGGCACGCGCACCGAACCCCCGGTGTCAGTGCCAAGGCCTGCCGGGACGATGCCCGCCGCGACGGCCACGGCGGTTCCGCCGCTGCTGCCCCCGGCGAAGCGGGACGGGTCGCGGGCGTTGCGCACCGGACCCAGTGGAGTCGTGTCGCAAGTGATGCCGAACGCGAGTTCGTGCATGGCCGCCTTGCCGATGACAGTGGCGCCCGCGTCAAGCAGGCGGCGGACCACCCCCGCGTGCTCACGCGGAACGTGGTGCGCCAGTGCCGGGGTTCCCGCGGTGTTCGGCATCCCCGCGACGTGGATGTTGTCCTTGACGACCACCGGAAAGCCGGTGGGCGGCCCGATCGGCTCCGGTGCGAGGTGGCTGATCGCGTGGAGGTCCTGGACCTCTTCCGCTCGTATGCGACCTTCGGCGGCACTCCGAGTTCCCTTCACCGGCGGCACCTCCAGATCGCGGGCGGTCAGCTTAGCGTGACCTGTGACCGGCCAACCTGCCGCCGTGGGTGAGTGACCTGGGTCTCGCCACCCTATGAGCCACCGGTGTCGCGCGGTCAACCAGCGTGTCGTCCCGATCTATGCTGGCCGCGGACAGGGAGGTGTCACACCGTGTGCTCGTACGTCCTCGTCGCCGAGGATGACCTCAAGCAGGCCGAGTTGGTTCAGCGGTACCTGCGCCGTGAGGGCCATTCGGTGCACGTCGTGCACGACGGCCGCTCCGCTATCGACGAAGTGCGCTGCCGTCGCCCTGACCTGCTGATCCTTGACGTGATGATGCCGGTGGTCGACGGCCTCGACGTGTGCCGGGTGCTGCGGCGGGAGTCCGACATCCCGGTGCTGATAGTGACCGCGAGGTCGACCGGTGAGGACAAGCTGATCGGCTTCGACCTCGGTGCCGACGACTACCTCACCAAGCCGTACGACCCGCGGGAGTTGATGGCGAGGGTGCGGTCGCTGCTTCGCCGTGCGCAGCCGGCCAAGGAACCGGCCGCGCTGCCGATCCGCGTCGGTGATCTCGTGCTCGACCCCCTTCGGCACGAGGTGCGGGCGGGTGACCGGCGGGTGGACTGCACGCCGGTGGAGTTCCGGATCTTGGCGACGTTGGCGTCCAGCCCCGAGCGGGTGTTCAGCCGTGCGCAGCTGCTTGAACAGACGTACGGCGTGGACGGTTTCATCACCGAGCGGACCGTGGACGTGCACGTGATGAACCTGCGCAAGAAGATCGAGGCCAATCCGCGCAAGCCGACTTGCCTGCTGACCGTGTACGGCGTCGGATACAAGATGACCGATGGCCGCTGATTCCCCGTGGCGGCACAGCCTGAAGATCCGGCTGCTCGGCGGCACGATCCTGGTGGCGATCTGCTCGATCACCGCGACAGCCTGGCTGTCCGTGCAGGGCACGACCGGGTCCATCCAGCAGGAGCGCGGCCAGGAGCTGGCCACCGACACCCACATTTACGACACGCTGCTCGGCTACGGCGCGACCCATCCGAACTGGGACGCGGTCGAGCCGGTGATCGCCGGCTTACGCGAGCAGACCGGCCTGCGCATCGACGTCACCTCCGGTGACCGCGTCCCGATCGCCCGTTCCGAGGCTGGAACTCCCTTGCCTGCCAAGGCTTCGGCGGTGATCGACCCGCTCGCGGTCGACGTCACGCTGCAACCGGGTGCCGGCGCGGATCGGATCGACGCCCGTGCGGTCGGACCGTTCCTGCTGCCCGTCGACGAGCGAACCGCGCTGCGGAGTTCCCTCGAGGTCGTCGCGGACTGCCTGCGGACGGCGGGCCACCGGACGGAGGTCGCCGACACACCGAGCGGGCGGCCGGTCATCACCTCGACCGCGCCTGCCGAGGTGAACTGTGCTCGGAACTCGCCGATTGTGCTGTCGGGGCAACGGTTCCAGGACCAGGTCGTCCCGTCGGCGCCCACCGAGCAGAAGGCGTTGGAGCAGCTCGACGGACTGGTGAACGCCTGCCTGTCCCGCAAGGGCCGGTCCACGACCAAACTCGGGCTCACCTATGCGGGCAAGATCGTGCCGATGGGCGTCATCGGCGACCAGCAGGAGACGGCCGACTGCGTCGCCACCGCCCGGCGTGAGCAACTTCTCCCTTACGTGGCACCGGTATCGCTGCTGTTCATCAGTTCCCCGAGTGGACAGCCCTCGGACGTCGGACTGTCCTCCGCGGGAACAGCCAGGATTGTGGGCGCCGCCGTGCTGGTGCTGGTGCTCACCGCCGTGGTGAGCATTCTGCTGGCGGGCAGGGTGATCCGCCCGCTGCGAACGCTCACCGTCGCGGCACAGCGCATGCGTGCCGGGGACAGCGCGGCAAGGGCGACGGTGAAGGCCCGGTGGGAGGTCGCCGAACTGGCCGAGGCGTTCAACCAGATGTCCGAACACCTCGCCAGGACGGAACGTCAGCGCAAGGAACTGGTCAGCGACGTCTCGCACGAGCTGCGGACGCCGCTGGGCAACATCCGTGGCTGGCTGGTGGCCGCACAGGACGGCGTCGCCGACCTGGACCCGGCGCTGGTGTCCTCGCTGCTGGAGGAAACCCTGCTGCTCCAACACCTTGTCGACGACCTCCAGGAACTCGCGCTCGCCGACGCCGGTGAACTCCGGCTGTTCCCGGAGCCGGTGGACATCGGCGACCTGCTCGACCAGGTCGCCGCCGCGCACGGTGCCGAGCTGGTCGTGGAGAAGACCGGCGATCTGGACCTGTACGCCGATCCGGTCCGGCTTCGGCAGGCCGTCGGCAATCTGGTGGTCAACGCCGTGCGGCACACCCCGGCGGGCGGGCGGATCACCTTACGAGGCCGTGAACACGGCGACCACGTCCTGATCGAGGTCAGTGACACCGGCAGCGGAATCGACCCCGGACATCTACCGCAGGTGTTCGACCGCTTCTGGCGTGCGGAAAGGTCCCGGAACCGCCAGACCGGCGGCAGTGGCCTCGGGCTGGCGATCGTGCGCCATCTCGTCGAGGCACACGGTGGCACGGTGTCCGTGGCGAGCGCACTGGGCGTGGGCACGACGTTCACACTGAAGCTGGCGAAGAACCCTTCATAACGTCCCAACAAGTTCTTCATGATTGGCGGACACGCTGATCGTATGAAGTTCATCCCTGGAGCCGTCGTCATCGCGCTCGCCCTGGCCGGTTGCTCCACCGCGGAGCCTCCGCCGGAGAAGGTCGCGACGCTGGCGACGACGGGCGCGAGCAGCGCGCCGCCTGCCGCGTCCACTTCGTCGCCCGACCTGGAACGACCCCGATACCGGCTGGATATGACCAACGCCGACATGGACCAGCTGCGCGCGCCGTGGAAGCAGTGCATGGCCGAGAACGGCTCGCCCCTGCCGTCCAGCACGGGTCCTGGTATCAGCGATCCCGGTCAGAGCGCCAAACCGGGTGATCCCGCGTGGGCGGCCTGCCTGCCGAAGTACCCGTTGCCGCCGTGGCAGTACGACCGCAACAACCCGGAGTCGATGGACTTCGTGCACAAGATGGTGCAGTGCCTGCGCCAGAAGGGTGTCAAGCAGGTCAGCGAGATGCCGCCCGCCGCCGGTTCGGAGCGGAACATGCTCGCACTCGGCGGTGAGAGCAACGACGCCGAGTCGGTCGCCAAGGGCATGGAAATGATTCCAGTGTGCGAGAAGGAACTCACCGCCGGCGGGGCGAAGTGAGGAAGTGGTTGCTGCCGGGACTGATCGTGCTGACGGTCCTCGGCGTCGGCGGTGTCACCGGCTACCGTTGGCTGACCGGACCAGCACCGGCCACGGCGTCCAGTGCACCGGCCGACCCGCGGACGGTCGCGGTGACGAAGACGGATCTGGCCGACACGACCACGTTCAGCGGCACTCTCGGCTACGGTGCCCCGACCTCGTTGACCGGCCGAAAGGAAGGAACCGTCACCTGGCTGCCCGCCGTCGGCTCCGTCGTCGGACAGGGAAAGCGACTGTACACAGTGGACACCAAACCGGTGATGCTGTTCTTCGGTGACACTCCGTTGTACCGCAAGGTGGATGCCACTTCGACGGCGGGACCGGACGTCAAGGAGATCATCGCCAACTTGCGCGCCTTGGGGTACAAGTCGCCGGGGGGCAAACTCGACACGGACGTCGTCAAGCGCTGGCAGAAGGCGAACGGCCTTGACGAGACCGGTGCGATCGACGTCGGTGACGTCGTGGTGCTGCGAGGCAAGGTCCGCATCAACTCGGTGCGAGCCCAGCTGGGTGCCCCGGCGGCGGGCGAACTGCTGGGGCTGACCGGCGTCGACAAGGCGGTGACCGCGCAGATCGCCCCGGCGCAAGTCGACGCGGTCAAGCAGGGCACCAAAGTCACCCTGATGATGCCCGACGGCAAGCAGACCACGGGCACCACCGCGACCGCCACGGCCACGGCACAGAACGCTGACCAGCAGAACGCTGACCCGATGTCGCCGAAGATGACGGTGACCATCACGGTCGACGACCAGGCGGCGGCGGCCACGCTGGATTCCGGCCCGGTGCAGGTCCGCGTGACCACCGAGACCAGGCAGGGCGTCCTGGCGGTACCGGTGAGCGCGTTGATCGCCTTGCAGGAAGGCGGTTACGCGCTCCAGGTCGTCGCCGACGGCAAGACGACCTTGCTGGCGGTGAAGACCGGCATGTTCGCCAACGGCATGGTGGAGATCAGCGGCAAAGGTCTGCTCGAAGGGATGAGAGTGGTGACCACGTCATGACACCCGTCCTCGAAATCCGCAATGCCGGCAAGGTTTATCCCGGTCCAGTGCGAGCATTGGACGACGTCTCGCTGGCGATCGAAGCCGGTGAACTGCTGGCTATTGTCGGCCCTTCCGGCTCCGGCAAGTCCACGCTGCTGCACTTGATGGGCACCTTGGACCTGCCGAGCAGCGGCACCGTGATGATCTCCGGCCACGACATCGCCACCCTCTCCGACCGTCGGCTCTCCGCCCTTCGTGGACAGCAGATCGGCTTTGTGTTCCAGCAGTTCCACCTCACCGATGGCTTATCGGCGGCGGAGAACGTCGCGACCGGACTGCTCTACGCCGGAGTATCACGCCGCAAACGGCGGCCACTCGCGGTTGAGGCACTCGAGCGGGTCGGGCTCGGGCACCGCGTCGCCCATCTTCCCAACCAGCTCTCGGGCGGGGAGCGGCAGCGGGTGGCCATCGCGCGGGCACTGGTCAACCAGCCATCGCTGGTGCTCGCCGATGAACCGACCGGCGCGCTGGACACCGCCAACGGTCAGGCCGTGCTGGATCTGCTGGCGGAGTTGAACGACACCGGCACGACCATCGCGATCATCACGCACGACCGGGAGATCGCCGCCGTGCTGCCGCGCAGGGTCGAGATCCTGGACGGCCGCATCCTGTCCGACACGCTCCAAGGAGTTCCTTCGTGAAGCCGGTTCGTCTCGGTCCGGTCGATCTGCTGCTGCTCGGGCTGATCGGGGTCCGCACCAGGCCGATGCGTGCCGTACTGTCGGCACTGGGCATCTCCATCGGCATCGCCACCATGATCGTGGTCGTCGGGATTCCCGCCTCCAGCAGGCAAGCGCTCGACAACGAACTGTCCACATTGGGCACCAACCTGCTGCGTGCCGAAGCGATGGTCGATCCGCTGACGCAGACCCTTCCTCCCGTTCCCGAATCCGCCGCCGCGATGACGACCCGGATCGGACCTGTCGAGATGGCCGGCGCGGTGGCCAACACACACAGCACGGTCCGCCGTTCCGACCGGATCCCGGCCACCGAGGACTCCGGGCTGACCGTGCTCGCCGCCCAGTCCGGCCTGCTCCCGGTCATCGGCGCGAAGCTCGGCTCCGGCACTTTCCTCAACCAGGCCACCGGTTCCTTCCCCGCCGCCGTGCTCGGCGACAAAGCGGCCACCAGGCTGGGAATCACCGAACTCCGGCCGGGCGAGCCCAACCCCCAGGTGTGGATCGGCGACCAATGGTTCGTCGTGGTCGGCATCCTGGACGCGATCCCGCTCGCCCCGGACGTCGAACGCGCCGTGCTCGTCGGATGGGAAGCGGCACGCACCCGGCTGGGCTTCGACGGTCATCCCACGGTGGTATTCCTCCGAGCGCAGGAGGCCGCGATCGAGAGCGTCCGCTCGGTGCTGGCCGCCACGGTGTACGCGGAGAACCCGGCCAAGATCCAGATCAGCCGACCTTCGGACGCGTTGGCGGCGAAGCGGATCACCGAGACCACGTTCTCCGGGCTGTTCCTCGGGCTGGCCGGGGTCGCCCTGCTGGTCGGTGGCGTCGGGGTGGCCAACACCATGGTCATCTCGGTGCTGGAACGCAAGCGGGAGATCGGCCTGCGCCGAGCACTGGGAGGCAACCGGCGTCAGGTGCGCGGACAGTTCCTCGCCGAGTCGGTGGCACTGTGCCTGCTCGGCGGCATCGCCGGGACGTTCCTCGGCGTGCTGGGCACGGCAGGTTACGCGGTGTCCCGCGACTGGCCGCCCGTGATCCCGGCCACCGCTGTGCTCAGTGGTGTCGGCGCGGCCTTGCTGATCGGTGTGCTGGCGGGCGTCTACCCGGCGATCAGGGCGTCACGTCTGACGCCGACCGAAGCGCTGGCGGCCCCCTGATCCCACCGGCGCGGTCGGCGGCAAGCCTTTCCGGAGAAGCTGTCCGGCGTTGAGCGGGAGATCGTGTCGGGGATGCCCGCGACGTACAATCGCGGCGAAGGCGAAGCGCCAGGCCGAGATTCCGGCACCGGGGTGGGGGAGAGGCCAGGATGTTCTTCGGTTCGAAGAAGAAGCTCGACGATCTGATGGCGCAGCTCAGGCCCGACCTGAGTCGGGAATCGCTCGGCGTCGGGCCCGACTTCCCGGGCGTCGCCCCGAACCCGCTCCTGAGCAGTGATGCGGGGAAGCGCAACGCGGAACTGCGTACGGGGGCGCTCGCGCTCGGCGTTCTCGTCGACTGGCGGGAGGTCAGCAGCGACGGCAGTCCACGCGTGGTCCTGATGTTCGACGTGGAGACCGCCGGCGGCATCTCGTTCCGCGGTATCGCAGACGAAGACCTCACGATCACCGAGCTCACCCGGCTCGCCCCAGGACAGACGTTGCCCGTGCGCTACCGGCCGGCCGTCATGGACCACTACGTCGCCCTTGCCCGGGACGCGGACCCCGCCCAGGTGCGGCAACTCTCTGACGCGATCGCGAGCCGCAAGCGGACCTGACCCGACGCCATTGGCCGGTGCGGCCAGGGCATGTCCGGCACAGGTTGAGCGTTCCGCACGGTCGATGGTCGAGGGGATCATTTACCGGTATCGGTGCGGGGAAAGCGACGTGTACGCGGTCAGGACAGCCATGGGCGGCCCGGCACTTCTCATGCCACCTTGATGACAATCTTGCCCGAAGTGTGACCGTTCTCGACGGTGGCGAGGGCGGCCGGGGCGTCGGAGAGCGGATGGACCGCGGTGATCACGGGTGCGAGGACTCTGTCGAGGGCCAGCCGGGCGGACCGCTCCAGGTTCTCGCGGTCGAGGCGACGCTCGACGAAACGCCCACCGAGATCAGGCACAGACATGTCACCTACGGCGATGATGTTGCGGCGATCCCGGGCCAGCGGAGCGACCGTCCGTAGCGAGTTGCCTCCGACCAGGTCGACGATCCCGTCGAAGCCATGCGGGACCAGCTCACGTGCCGCGGTGACGACGTCCTCGGCGGCGTAGTCGATGAACCGCACCCCGATGGCTTCGGCGTGCGCGCGCTTGGTGGTACTTCCGGTGCCGAACACCCGCAGCTCGCGCCCGATGGCCAGCCGGGCGACGGCGAGGCCGACCCCGCCCCCGACCCCATTGACGAGGACCGTGGCACCGGCCGGGAGGCCGAGCTGGTCGAGCACGTCCACCGCGGTCGTCCCGGCTATCGGCAGCGTTGCCGCCACGGTCGCGGACAGACCCGCCGGGATGCGCGCGGTGTTCGGCGCGGACAGCACCGTCGTCTCGGCGTAGGTACCGCCACCGGTCAGTGCGAAGCCGAAGACCGCGTCACCCACCTCGAGCCCGTCGGCGTCCTCGCCAAGGGCGAGAACGGTTCCCGCCGCCTCCACGCCCAGTACGCGGGGAAACGGACGCCCGCCATCGAGCCCGGGGACCAGACCCGAGCGCAGAAGGTGATCGAGGGGATTCACGCCGGCCACGGTGACCCGGATCAGCACCTCGCCGCGACCGGGGACGGGATCGGGACGATCGAAGAACTCCTGCACCTCGGGCCCGCCATACCTGCCGAAACCCCACGCCTGCCCCATATTCCGCCGCCTCCCGGATGACCGGCCCGGTCATTCCGGGCGCTGTCGCCATCCTCACCGCTGACATCGATGTAAGGGGCAACCGGCTGAGACGCAGGTCACAGCATCAGGCCGGCTGTGCCACCGGTTCCGGGGTCGTGGACAGCACCGCCCGGTGCCTGCTGTTGGCCTTGATCAGCACGTCGAGCGCACTCCGGGTCTCGATCAGATGCGCGATGTCGGCGTCGATCCGTTCGCGCTCGCGCATCATCGCCGTGAACGTCTCCTCGGCGACACCCAGGTCACCCGGGACGTCCACACAAGGCAGCACAGTCGCGATCACGCGGCTGGACATACCCGCCTCGAACAGCTGCCGGATGAGCGACACGCGCTGGACCGCGGCATCGGAATAGTGACGCTGCCCCGCGCCGGAGCGTGAGCTGGTCAGCAGGCCCTGCTCTTCGTAGTACCGCAGTGAGCGCGGACTGACGCCCGTGCGTTTGGACAGCTCGCCGATCCGCATCCCTGGAAGCCTACGCCCGCGTGCTCCAGGGCTCAGAGCACCGGCGAGCCATGGACGTTCGCGGACACCGCCTGTCGCCGAACTTAGTGGACCACGGCTCCGCCGCGGCGGAGCTGACAGCTACGAACCGGTCGTCGAGCCTCTGTCCAGCCTGACGCTACGGTTTCAGGGTCGGCAAATGGGCATCACGCCGGAGTAGGCAGGCCCTCCTCGGGACTTGGCGAAGTTGGAGGTTCTTCAGGTGAGTGGTTCCCTGAAGCGAGTCGCGAATGTCATGGTCGTGTTTGCGATCATCTGGGGTGCCTGCTTTTTGATGACCGTGCCATTCGGTCTCGACGACCTTCAGTTCTCCCTCGTCTTCTCGACCGTCTTGGCGGCGGTAATAGTCTTCGTCGCAGGAACGGGCAGGCTGATCAAGCAGGGCCTGGAGGCGTGGAAGAGGCACAAGTCAGGAAACTGACCCGTGCTGCGATCACGCTGGTGATCTCGACACCGTCGCTACGGTGGTCTCGGGTCTCCTTTCGCTGGGCTCTCGGAGACCTGGAACATTTTCTCGGGTCTTGTAGACAGAAAGGGGTGCGTGGTCCGAGGTCTGGTCTTAGGGCATACCGAGGGGACGTGGTGGCGGTGAACGTGTGGTCGGTTCTCATCGTCAGCGTCGTCTCCAGTTGCTGCGCGGTGGCGCGAATGCTGATATCGCTGCGGCGGTACCGGTTGCGGCGGGACAGTCTCGAGCGTGTGGTGGCCGCCGCCGGGCCGGGCGCACGGATCGTGGATCAGGACGTCGACGGGGTGATCGAGGTGACGGTGCACCACGTGGTGGTGGACTCCGAGCACTCTTCGGTTCCTGAGCGGCCGGCGGCCTGACGGTGATGGGCCGGCATCGAGTCCCCGAGACGCCCGTGTTCGAGGCGGACTTCGAGGCGTTCTACGCGGCGACGTCCGGGCGGACGTTCGCGGCGATCCACCGTGTGGCAGGCGGGGATGTGTACCTGGCGCGCGACGCGGTCCAGGAGGCCTACCTCGCGATGTGGAAAACCTGGCACGAGCGGCGGGGCCGGGAGCTGGAGGACAATCGCAAATACGTGCGGAAGATAGCCGTGCACAAGATCCTCGACGGCTATCGCGCACGCAGGTGGCAGCAGGTCGAACTCGATGACGACGACGTCGCCGTGCTGGTCGAGGACGGGGCGTTCGACGCGGTGCTCGACGAGCTGTCCGTATGGCGATCGGTGCGGGAACTGCTGGCCCGGCAGCCTCCTCGCCGACGGGCGGTCGGGGTGCTGTTCTTCCTGGAGGACCTGAACGACCAGGAGATCGCCGATGTCCTGGGGATCAGCCCGTCGACGGTGAGAACCCACATCGAACGGCTACGGGCTGTCTTCCGGCCCCATCGGGACCGCATTGTCGAACTGAGCCGAGGAGGTGAGCGGTGGTGACCGAACCCGACGACACGACCCGGGACCTGGTCCGCCGCGCGCACCAGGCCGACCCCCAGCCACCGGACTTCGACGTCGCGGCCGGACTGGCTGATCTGCGTGCCCGCGCTGCCCTTGACACGCCCTTTGACGCGGCGGTCCAACGAAACTTTCCGCATTCCGCATCGCCGGGTGCGGAACCGCTCCTCAGTAAAGGGTCAGCTGACGTCGATTTCGACGACTTCGCAGCCGCCGGGGCACTCGTGCGGCCCTACGCCATCACCGGCGGACGGGGTCGGAACACGCAGGAAATCCGGGTCGAAGCCCTGGTCTCCACGGTGAGGAACCGGCAGGATCGTGTCACCGAGCTCCCTGAGTACCAGCGGATCACTCGACTGTGCGCTCGGCCCACGGCACTCGCGGAGATCGCCGCCACCCTGCACCTCCCGATCGGCGTCACGAGGGTCCTCGTCAGCGACCTCGCCGACCGCGGCGTGCTGCACATCCAGCCCCCCGACGACCACGACGACGGCGGCCCGGCTCCGGCCACTTTGGAACGCGTCCTGCAGGGACTACGCACCCTCGGCCAGCCCGCCCGCCCTGCACGGTGAGGGTTTCCCGGTGGCAACCGCGGAGGCGGAGAGCAGTGTCGCGGTGGCGAGGCTGCCCCAGAGGACGGGCGAGCCGTAGGAGGCGAGAGCGGTGATGACCGCTGGGGAGACGCCGAGGCCGAAGCCCGTGGAGAGCTGGAAGCGAGCGAGGGCGTGTCCCAGGAGATGGGCCGGGGCGAGGGCGGTGACGAGTGCGGTGGCACTGCCGGCATAAATGATCTCGCCGATGGTGCAAACCACGGCCACCATGGCGACGACGGGAGGTCCCCAGCCGGGTCCCAATGAAGTGGCCGCGAGGAAGCCGAGGTAGGACGCGGCGAGTACCACGCCGGAGAAGGCCAGCACGGACCGCCGGGAGAAGCGGGCCATCAGGACGGTGACCGGAACCTGCAGGGTGACCACCAGCACCGTGTTGGCCACGAAGATGGCTGCCGACCACATCGGGGATGCGTGCAACCGGGTCGCCAGGACCAGCGGGACCCCGATTTCAAAGATGTTGAGGCAGAAGGCGTAGACCACGTTGGCGGCCAGCAGCGCGCGCATCCGAGGTGCGGGCACCTCGTCCCTGTCCTCGGCAGGAGTAGCGGCCGGATGCGCGTGCAGGTGGGTCGACCACGCCAACGCCGCCGCGGCGAGATAGGCGAGCCCGGTGAGGGCTGCCAGCGCCTGCAATGCGGTGGTGCCACCCGCCAGGCACGCGGTGGCCAGTAGCGCACCCACACCCATGCCGGCGTTGCGCAGTGCGCGGCCTGCTGCGAGAGCGACGTCGCGTTCGCGGCCGTGGGCGACCGTGGCCACGAGGGCCGCGTGGGCGGCAGGCCATGCCTGGTTGCCGATACCGAGGAAGAGCGCCGCCGCCGCGAACAGCCAGACGTGCCCTGCCGGGGCGGCCAGCAGCAGCGCCACGCCCAGCACCCGCACCAGCATCGACGCTGCCACGACCGTGCCGCGTGCGCCCCAGTCCCGCCAGGCCAACCAGGGTCCCGGGAGGAAGAAGAAACGGTGTCGACCATCTCGCGGAACTTCGGGCCAAGATCGACATCGGTGAGCACGGACAGGTTCGTTGTCATCGGTCGCGTGGCCTTCGCCGCGCGAACGAGAGATTTCCCTGCGACGCAACACGACTGGGCAAGCGGCAGTTCTGGACGACAAGGTCAACTGAGGGCGGGCCAAGGATCCGTTGCCTCGGGCCGGCCGGCAGGGATCTTCGCCACCTCTGCCGGCCGGCCCGTGGAGATCAGCGGAAAATCACGTCCGAGCAGGAGTAGAAGGCCTCGCCGGAGTCGGGCCAGTGGCGTTGCCAGATCGAGTAGATCAGGTGCCTGCCGGTGCGTCCGCCGGGCAGGTTCGCCCGGAGCTGGTAGGCGTTGCCGGCGATCGGCGGGTTGTCCTTTTTGTAGAACGGGGTGCTTTCCAGGTCGGACCACTTGAGCGGTTTCGTCGGGTTGTAGCCCGGCTTGGTGACGTACAGTTCGAAGGTGCCCTCGTGCGCGGCGGTCAGTTGGTACTGCAGCGTGTACGGGCCGCTGGCCGGCAGCGTGGTCGCCGGCCAGTCGCCGCGGGCCAGGTCGAGCCCCTTGTACTTGTCCCGGCCGGCGCTGCACAGCTTGCCGTCCGGGATGATTTCGCGGCTGTGGCCACTGGCGTCGCCGATGTTGACCTCGTCCCAGTCGTAGATCGGCCAGCTGTCGCCCACCGCGATGGCGGCCTTGCACGCGGCGGACTGCGGGTTCTCCGGATCCTCCTGGAAACATTGCATGATCCGGCTGATCGGGTTGCCCATCGACCCGTGCGCGAGGGCCGGGACGGCGGTGAACACCGAGACCGTGCCGAACACGACGGTCAGTATCGCGACTTTGACGGCGGAGCGAGAAAACTTCATCGCACGGTTCCTCTCATGAGAGGTCTAGACCATGACACGATAGGTCTCACGGCGCACCGGCTTGTAGGCCCGAAAGTCGGGTGCGGGCGATTTCGCGTGTGCTCCGCTTACCTCGGTGCCTCGGGAGACGGGGCACCGGACTCCGCCGCCAGGAGGTCGAGCAGGCCGGGGAACCGCCGGTCGATGTCGGCCCGCCGCAACCTGATCCCCTTCCTGTTGCCGTAGTTGATCTCCCGGATCAGCCCGGCCTCGCGCAAGATCCGGAAGTGGTGGGTCTGGGTCTGCTTGCTGATCGGAAGGTCGAACGAGTTACAGGTGCGCTCGCCGTCGCTGTCGTCTGCGGCGAGCTCTACCACCACGGCACGGCGGTGGTCATCGGAAAGGGCGCGGAGCACCGTGCCCAACTCGATGTCGTCGACGTCGGCGGGCGCAGCGTCCGTCCCGGTCATGAGCCATCCTCCTCAGGTACGACTTGTATCGTACCTCAAGACGTGTTTCACTCAGGTACGAAAACCATCGTACCTGAGGAGTAGTCCATGGCCTCGTCCGCCAAAAGCTGGGAAGACGTGCACAGCCTCACCGTTGCTGCTCCCTGCGGCTGCTCGACAACATCGCCGAGCCACGTCGCACCGAGCCTCGGCTAAAGCGGAAACCACTGCCCTGGGGCCGGTGAACGGCTCTTCAATCGCCCGTCTCGGTTCTCTTTTCGAAAGGTCGTTGTCGTGTCTTCTCCCAGAATCCTGATCGTCGGGGCAGGTGTCGCCGGGCCCGCCTTCGCCTACTTGCTGGCCCGGCACGGGTTCCGGCCCACTGTCGTGGAGCAGGCCAGAGAACTGCGCTCCGGCGGCACCGCCATCGTCGTCAAAGGTCCAGCGGTTCCGGTCGCCGAGAAGATGGGCATCATGCCGCGACTGCGCGAGCTGGCCACCCGCGCCACCTCGATGTCCCTTTTGGACACCGCGGGCAGGCGGATCCTGCGGGTTCCCCTGACGTCCGAACGGTCGCCTTCCGTCGAGCTGACCCGCTCCGACCTGTCCGCGGTACTCCACGATGTCGCGAGGAATGACGCGGAGTTCCTCTTCGGCGACACGATCACCCGCCTCGACCAGAACGAGTCCGGCGTCGAGGTCACCTTCCGCCGGGCCGCGCCGCGGCGCTTCGACCTCGTGATCGGCGCCGACGGCATCCATTCCGCGGTACGCGGGCTGGTGTTCGGGCCAGAACAGAGGTTCACGACCGACCTGGGCATGTTCGGGGCCACTGTTCCGTTACCGCCCGACGCGATCGACCATCCACACGAAATGGTGATGATGACCGCACCGGGCCGGATGCTCGCCGTTCATCCCTCGCGGGAAACACCTCAGGCCATTTTCACCTTCCGCGGTCCCCGCGTGCATGGATACGACCGTCACGACGTCGCGCTACAGAAACGCATTCTGGCCGAGGCGTACGCCGGAGTGGGCTGGCGGGCCCCCGAGCTGGTCGACGTGTTCCAGCAGCACCCGGCACCGCATTTCGACCCGCTCATCAATGTGCGATTGCACAATTGGGCACGCGGCCGCGTGGCACTGCTCGGCGACGCGTCGTCCGCCACCGCGTTGTTCGGCGACGGGTCCAGTTTGGCGCTGGTGGGCGCGTACACGCTCGCCACGGCACTCGCGGCGCACCCCCGCGACCACGCCCGCGCCTTCCGGGCCTACGAGGCGAAACACCGCCGCGAGGTGGCGTCGCGACAACGACGCGTCGGGCTGATAGCGACGCTGATGGTCCCGCGCACCCACCGGGGACTCGCGGTACGCAACGCCGTCGGCCGCGCCGTCGGCCGGCTCACCCAGACCGCCATGAGTGACACGCCGGACGGTATCCCAAGGTAAACCCGCGGGTGCGGGGCAATTTGTAGGTGTCCGAGGCCGGCGACTGACTTGGTCGCGGCTCGGGCCGGTTCTGGGGTTCTGGGCGGGTGACAGAGGAGTGGACATCAGGACTGACGCGATGTCAGTCGTCAAGCCAGAATGCTCGTGATCGACGGGCGGGAAGTCGGCCGAGGTTCGTGGTGACCATGTTCGCCGCGCGGCGAACGTTCGTCGCCATTGAGGCCAGTTGACCTCCGTTGAGCACCACGGCACCCACGGCGGCGACGATCCTTCCGGTGTTCGTGTGTACCGGTGCCACCACGCTGTAGGCCGAGGACACCTCCTCAAGGCGGTCGATGGCCACGCCCCGTTCGCGTGTGCCGGCCACGAGCCGTGTCCACTCCGCGGCTGAGTAGCACTCGGGTTGCGGGAATTCGGGTGTGTCCGCCGCCAAGACCATGTCGACGGCACTGCCCGCCGGCAACGCTACTCCGGCCCGCAGCGGGAAGACCTCCTCCGCGTCGCCGCGCAGGCCGCCGACGATCATGGTGTGCCCTACGTCAGCGGACATGACTCCCACGCTGGCTCTGGTGGCGGCGGCGAGCTCACGCAGGGGGTGGCGTGCGGCTGCCCGGAGAGCAGGTGCGGGTCGCCACCCTTGGCCCAACTGGAACAGGTGTGGCCCGATGCGGTACCGGCCTGCTCGGCGTTGAACTGCCCCCAGCGTGGTGAGCTGGTCAAGCAGCCGGTGCGTGGTCGCTTTGGGCAGCCCAGTGCGGGCCGCCAATTGGGCCGGTCCGGCGTCGTCGACTCTGGCCAGTTCCGCCAGCACCGCGAACGCGCCTTCCAGCACTCCGCGTCCTGGCGCAGTGCTGCGTTCCGGTTCGTCCACCACTGTCAGCCCCCCCCCGATAGCACGTCCGGCCGAGTATTCACCCCGCCATGCTGGTCCCGCTCAACGAGACGAGTTCTATCCCTGTCATCGCGATTCCTGCGACCTTCGCTACATCGCGGCCGCGTTTCCATTATCTGGCAACTGTCGAAGGGACATCATGAGCAGCAGATCGATACGGATGTTGGCGTCACTGGTGGCTGTCGCCGCACTGGTGGTCAACGCCGGTTTCGCCGCGTCTTCGGCGAGCGCGGCTATTAGCGAGGTTGCCTACCGGCGACGGCACGTACTTTTACCTGGTGGCCAGGCATAGCGGCAAGTGCCTCACCGTCGACCTGTCCGACGAGGGCACCGGCCAGCGGACCAACCAGTTCCACTGTGTGGGTGCGGACACCCAGATGTGGCGCAGGGCCTACCAGACACAAGACAACTACCTTCTGGTCGTGAGAGCGACCGGGAAGGTTCTCAGCTTGGACACCCGCGGTGGGCTCGGCAACGGCCAGCCCATCCTCACCTGGCCGCACGAGTACGGCAGCAATCAGCTCTGGAGCTTTTCCCACGTGTAGCCGACAGCATCCTGAATCGTCGCGGTGCACGGTCTGGCCGCGACGATCCAGCCTGCCTCAAGCCCGAAACAGTCGAGAGGAAACCATCCCTATCGGGGATCACGTCCACACCCAGGCTGCGCCGAGCACTTGCCTCGGTAGGTCGATGCACTGCTTCATCGATCTTGCTTTCGGGTAAGCCTTTCCTGAACAGGGAATTCAGGAAAGCAGGCCGCGCCGGAATCCGTGCGCGACGGCTTGGGCGCGGTCGTGCACGCTGAGTTTGCTGAACAGGCGGCGGGCATGAGTTTTCACGGTGTCTTCGGCCAGATACAGCTCGCGGCCGATCTCTCCATTGCTCTTGCCTTGGCTCATGCCTCGCAGCACCTGTAGCTCACGCTGCGTCAGCTGGACGCCGGGGTCCGGCGACTCTCGCGGGGACGGGACCGGGGTGGCGAGAGTGTGGGCGAGTGCGGCGACGACTTCCGGCCGTGAGGCGTCCCAACGCAGGTAGCCGCGGGCGCCACCGGCGATCGCCGCGGTGATGGTGGTGATGTCGTCGGGTGCGCCGAATACGAGGACATTCGCTTCGGGATTCGCCGAGACGAGCAGACGGGTGGTCTCGAGTCCGGACGCCACCGCGCGCTGGCTACCCACGAGCACGACATCGGCGGGCTGCCGGGTATACCTGGTCTGCAACCCCTCGCCATCCGCGGCGTAGTCGATGCGGTTCACCCCCGGGACAGCCAGCAGCACACGGGCAAGTCCCTCCCGGACATTACGTCGATCGTCGCAGATCAAGATGGTCGTCACGATTTCCTCTCAGCCGCGTAGAGTGTCTTCTCCCTCGTGGCCGTTGGTCGAAACGGATGACGGCAATGCTTCACGTGCTCGATTGCGACAGCAAGTGGCGTAACTCGTCGGTGAGTGTCGCGGTGGGTCGGGAGTTGGTCTTCGGCACCTTCGACTGGCACAGTATCGCCCCTGCCAAGCTGAAACGGATGACGGCCGGGGAGATCATCGTCAAGGTCGCCGTCGTGATGGCCACCGGCATAGCCAGTCTGGGTAGGCGTCGCGGCGTTCGGTTTCGGAGCGGTAGGGGCGGGTGCGCTTGTCCCACACGGGATCCGCGGTGAAGGCGGCTCCGTAAACCCTTCTGTGTCAAGGCGATACGGTGCAGTATGTCAAGATCACTCATTCGGTTCGACCGACCAGGGGAGCATGACGTGGCTGACTGGCAAACTTTTGTGTACGTCACCTTTATCCAGGCCACGCCGGAGCAAGTCTGGCACGCGCTGACCGACGCCGATGTGACCGCCGAATACTGGGCAGAGCACAGCAACGTTTCCGACTGGCAGGTCGGCTCGGCCTGGGAACATCCGCGCACCGATGGTTCCGGGATCGTCGACCTCGTCGGCACGGTGCTGGAAGCCGTGCCACCCCAACGGCTGATGATCACCCGGACCGGCCCGAACGAGGAGCGGCCCCACGGTCCCGGCCGGATCACCTTCGACATCGAGCCGCACGGCGATATTGTCCGGCTCACCGTCACTCATGAGAATCTGAGTGACCACGACGAGTACGTCTCGGTCTCAGCCGGATGGCCGTCCGTGCTGGCCAACCTCAAGACCTTTCTGGAGACCGGGCACGTCCTGTCGCAAGGTCCATGGGAAATGTACGCGGAGATGCGCGACGCCCGAATGGCACGCAACGATCCTCGGTAACCCTATGCACCCGCGAAGCCGAGACATTAACATGGCGTTTCAGCTGGTCCCGGCCTTGTCTATGAAGGATTTGGGACACTCACCGTCCCAAATCCTTCATAGACAAGACCGTACACCTCGGCATTAATCGGACACCCACTCGTCGATAAGCGTCCTTTGTGGACACGCCAGGGTCGGCGAGGCAAGTCACTTGCATCGCGCCATCACTTCCCAGGTAGTCGCCGTCAAAACCATAGCGTTACTTCTCCTGAGTTGCGGCTGGTCACGCAGGGCGGCGCACGTGCGTCGCACCTCGATCACGACCGGCTGTCGGTGTCGCCGCATCCCGCGTAAACCGGGATGACCTTGTTTCGGCCTGGCGGTAGTCTTCAGTGGACGGTGGAACAAGGGGGAGTAATTGTGTCCAGCCACTTCGAGGCGATCGGGATCGGCATCGCCAATCAGGATGAGTTCGGAGAGAGGGTGGTCTCGCTGATCAGTGCGGGCACCGCGCGGCAGATCGCTGCGAAGATCAGCGAGCATGTGTGGACTGATCCCTCTGGCGCCCGGCTGGTCGCACAGGTCCGCAACGGCAAGATCGAGTTTCTTCTGCCCTGTCTGGCAAGCACAACGCCCGCGGTACCGGTGCGAGGCGTGCACCTCGTCGATGACGAGACCGCCATGCTCGAACTCCTCGACAGTGTCGATGGGGAGTCGGTCTGTCCCGTCGCGGTGGAGCTGGAGGACCGAGCGGTCCTCGCCCGTTCCGGCGGGCGGCTCGAGAACGGTTCCCTGGTGCTGGCAGCTCTGGCCGAAGACGTCACCGTGCACGCCGATGCCGAAGCCTACTTCGCCTCGCAGGTCGATGACGAGCTGAAGTTCGCCGCCGACCACTTCATCCCCTCCGGAACTTTCTCGTTGGCGGAATCCTCGTCCGACTGGACGCCCTCCGCCCACGCGCTGTTCGCCGGCGAGGTCATCGAGGTGGAGGCTCCCGTGAACACCGTTACCGGCACGGCATTCCATCGGCTCCGGGTCCGGACCATCGCCGCGATCGAACTCGATGTCGCTATCGCGGCCACCGACCTTGAGCAACCACCCGCGCGCGGCAACATCGTGACCGGGACCTTCTTCCTGACCGGAAGGCTGGGACTGCAGCCGACCGACTCCGCGGACAAGCCGGTGAAGCGGCGGCGCTGGTTCCGACGATAGTTCCCTCCACAGCACCGCGCCGGGGTGCTCGGGCTGAGATCACCAGGGAGGACGGGGACATGGTGGGCGAGTATCGCTGATGCGCTGTCGAGGGCGACTGGCGAACGCTCTCTTCCTCGGTGTGCGGATTTTCGGATGTCAGGCCGGATTCGCCTCGGTACCGAGCGGCCGCGGTGCGTCTTGACCAAGAGGTCGACGACATTCACCGCGAGGCGGTGGGTGTCTTGAACGACCGTGGCGCATAGCGGGCTGCTCGAGGTATTGATCAGTGTTTTTGCTTCCAGGACACCACCGACTCGGCGTCGTGCACCCCGGACAGCCACCAGCCGAACTGTCCGCGCTACCGGAACACCAACCACGGAGCCGCACGTAACGCACTCTCGTGCCGATGAGCGGCGAATCGACGGCGCAGCTGGTGTCTCAGGGTGTCGAGGCAACTGAGGCCCTGTCAGCGTGTCCGCGGCTTGGTGTCGTTATGTTTGGTTCCCGGCCTGCTTGACGGTTCTGATCACCGGTGCGGTTTCGATGTGGGTGATGGCGGGCAGCATGGCCACCCGGGTGGTCAGGTACCGGTACAGCTCCCGCTGGTTCGCGCACACCACGCTCGCGTAAAGGTTCGTCGGCCCGGTGGTGGCGGCGGCGAACGCGATCTCGGGATGCCCGGCCAGTGCCGCACCGGCCTCTTCCAGGTGCGTGGGCGCGACCGAGAGCCAGAGCAGGGTCCGGGGGCCGAGGCCGAACAGGCTTCCGTCGATGTCGATGTCCAGGTACAGCACCCCGCGTTCGCGAAGTTCGGTCATCCTGCGCCGGACCGTCGTCGGTGACCAGCCGGTCACCGCGGCCAGTTGCTCAAGTTCGGCTCGGCCGTCGTTGGCGAGTGTGGCGAGGAGTTTGCGGTCGCCGTCGTCGAGCTGTACCGGTCCCGGCCAGTGCGGCACGGGGAGCGGGCGCAGCCGTGCGATGGCCTCCTCGTCCAGTGACCCGAGCTTGGCGATCACGTTGTCCGGGCCGCCGTAGAACGTGTGCAGCACGGAGTGTGCGGTCACTCCCTCGACGCGTGGGGTGCCTGGGAGTTTGCCCAGCAGCAGCGTTTCGCTGTCGGTCTCGCTCTCGGTGCGGACCGTGCAGGTGATCTCCGTGCCGCCGGAGGTGAGGCTCACCCAGGACGTGTCGGGGCGTCGGGCCAGTGCCTCGGCGACCGGAACCGACGCGGTGGGTGCGCAGCGCACCCGCAGGAACCACAGCACCGCGCCCAGCGCGGTCGGGTCGACCCCGCCGAGCACCCGCACCGCCCCCGCCGACCGCAATCGGGCGTAGCGGCGGGCGATGGTGCGATCCGACACGCCGAGGACCTCGGCGATCGTGCTGAACGGGGCGCGGCCGTTGATCTGCAAGGCGTGCACGAGCCGACGATCCAGCTCGTCGTAGTCGGATTCCACCGGTCCGAGCGTAACCAGTGTCGGATACCGACGCAATCAAGCCTGTTTCTGGCGCGTCTGTGTCGGCAGGCGGAGCGTTGCTCTCGTCCTGATCGACACAACCAGGGGAGAACCTATGGACACCGATGTACTCATCGTCGGCGCGGGCCCGACCGGGCTGACGCTGGCCAACGAACTGCGGCTGGCGGAGGTGTCAGCCGTGCTGGTCGACAAGCTGCCGCAGCGCAGCACGTTGTCGAAGGCGGGTGGCGTGCAATCCCGCACGCAAGAGGCATTCGACCAGCGTGGCTTGCTGGAACCGTTGCTGGCTACCGGAAATCACCCGATCGGCATCGCCCACTTCGCCGCTGTCACGCTCCCGCTCACCCGGGACAGGCACCGCCATCCGTGGCGGTCCATCCCGCAGGTGGTGATCGAGGGCTTCTTCGAGCAACACCTTGCCGCACAAGGCATCCACACGCGGCGCGACCACGAACTGACCGGCATCGCGCAGGACGGGGACGGGGTCACCGCGACCTTCGCGGACAGCGATGTCGTCCGCTCCCGATACCTGGTCGCCGCGGACGGCGGCCACAGCACGGTTCGATCACTGCTGGGGGCCGAGTTCCCCGGCAGACCGGGCACGCTGACCACCGTCGCCGCCGACGTGCGGTTGAGTGGTGACGACCAAACGAGGACGCACACCCGGAGCGAGGACGGGCATTGGGCGATGGTGTTCCCGCTCGGCACCGATCCGCAGGGCAGGCCGCTGCGCCGGCTCTCGCTGGGCGGGCCGGGCCGGTCACTGCCTCGAGAGGTTCCGGTCACCGAGGACGAGATCCGCGAGGGGCTGCGTGCCGTCTTCGGCTCCCGGGTGAAACTGCTCGAACTTCGGTACGCACGCCGCATCACCAACGCGGCCCGCCAGGCGGCGCGGTACCGGCACGGGCGGGTGTTCCTCGCCGGCGACGCCGCGCATGTCCATCTCCCGATCGGCGCGCAGGGGATGAACCTCGGGATCCAGGACGCGCTCAACCTGGGATGGAAACTGGGTGCCGCGGTGCGCGGCTGGGCTCCGGAGCACCTGCTCGACACCTACCACAGCGAACGTCATCCGGTCGCGGCCGCCGTGCTGCGCAACGTCCAGGCACAGAGCCTGCTGATGGACCAGGAAGGCACCGGCGACCCGGATCTGATGGCGGCCAAGGAACTGTTCGCGGACCTCACGCGACTGCGGGACGTGCAATACCACCTCGACGACATGTTGTCCGGGATGGGCATCCGCTATCCGATGCCGGGCACCGAAAAGCAGCCGCTCGTCGGCCTTCCCGCGCCGGATCTGGACCTTGGCCCGGTCCGGTCGCACGAGCTGCTGCGGCGTGGACGCGGTGTCCTGATCGACCCGGCCGACCAGTTCGCCAAGGTCGCCGACCACCGGCAGGACC
This sequence comes from Amycolatopsis sp. NPDC051071, assembly GCF_040682875.1. Lineage (NCBI taxonomy): Bacteria > Bacillati > Actinomycetota > Actinomycetes > Pseudonocardiales > Pseudonocardiaceae > Amycolatopsis > Amycolatopsis sp. NPDC051071. The sequence continues at coordinate 36,314 of NZ_JBFBBY010000039.1, forward strand.
GGGTGGACCGCGCGGGTCAGGGTGCCGGTACCGAGCCGATGCTCATCCGGCCGGACGGCTACGTGTGCTGGGCGGGCGACCCGGATGGCCTCGAACCGGCGCTCGGGCACTGGTTCGGCGAGCCGCACTGATCACCAGCGCTCGACCGATCTCGGCGATGACGGCCTGACCGTCGTCACGGAGCGGGCTGAGGGCGGTTATACCCTCCCTGCCTGCCGCACCCCGCCCCATGCTGGGGTGATGGTGGTACTACGGTTCCTCGGAACCCTGCTGTGGTTCGGCGTTTCGGCCGGCGTGCTCACCTACGCCGTCCACGACCTGAACGTGCGGGACGCACCGACCTTCAGCATCGAGGGCACGGTCGTCTCGCACCGGCAGGAGCGCCACGCGTCGTCGCAGGACACAGGCTCGTACTACACCTACTTCATCACCGTCCGCGGCGCGACCGGGGACTTCGAGTTCGGCGACGGCCAACAGGCGATCGACACCGAGCCGGGCACCCCGGTGGTGGTGCAGGTCTCCACGGCGACCGGCGAGGTCGTGTTCCTGCGCAAGGACACCACGGTCGTGGATCTGCGCAACACCGTGACCATGGACGTGGTCCTCATCGCGCTCGCCGCGGTCGGCCTGCTCATCGCCTTGGTGCACGAACTCATCGTCGACGACTACCACTACCCGCGGTGGCTGGGATTCGTCTTCGGCGGGCTCGCCGCGGGCGGCGGGGGGTGGCTCGCCCTGGTGCTCACCTGGTGACCCAAGCCGCTGTCGGGCCGCTCAGCCCTGGTAGACAGTGCCTGCCCCGACGAAGCACAGGGAGTTGCCCCACGGGTCGTCGACGTAGCACGAACGCTCTCCCCATGGGCGGACGGTGATCTCGCCGCCTGGCTCGCCGTGTACTTGTTCGGTCGACAAGCAGCCGAGGTCCTGAGCGCGGACGTACACCGCGTCGAGGTCGGCGACGGTGAAGTACAGCGACTTCGGCAGCGGCCGGACCGGTGTCTGCCACTTCGACGTTGAGGCGGAACAGGATCGGCGCGTCCGGGGTGCCGGAGTTCGGGTTCGAATCAGTCATCGGTGTCTTCCAGCACCAGCAGGTGGCGGGAGGTCGTCGGCCAGGAGTACTCGAACATCCGCGCGATGTCGCCTGCCGCGATCGCGCCTCCCTCGAAGTAGAGGGTGACGAGGATCTGTCGCCGGGTTGGGTGGGCCAGCGCGGCGAAGATCCCGTCATACGCGGCGGTGGGCGCGTCGCCCGGAACATCTTGCATTTGTCAAGCCTTTCCGGTTGCCGCCCGTAAGGACCAGCACTGCCCCGGCCGCGAATATCCCGCCGAGCCACAGCACCGAGGTGGTCCCCGCCGCGTTCGCGGCCAGCCCGCCTGCCAACGCGCCGAGCGCGATCGCCGCGTTGAACACTCCGGCGAACAGAGCCGACGTCGCTTCGCGGGCCTCCGGTGCGGCCATCAGCAGCCATGCTTGCGAGGCCACCGAGACGCCGCCGTAGGCCAGGCCCCAGACCGCCAGCAAGGCCGCTGCCGCCAGGGTGGTCAGCCCCAGGATCGGCATTAGCGCCATCGTCGCCGACAATGTCCCGCCGAGCACCAGCAGGGTCACCCGTGACGATCGTGCCGCTCCGGCGCCCGAGGCGAAATTGCCTGCGACCCCGAAGAGCCCGTAGACCAGAAGAAGCGTGCCGATCTGTCCCGCGCTCACCCCGGAGACCTCTTCCAGTACCGGTCGGACATACGTGTACGCGGCGAAATGCCCGGTGACGATCAGCGCCACCACGATCAGCCCGACGCGCACCTTCGGCACACCGGCGAGCCGCAGCATCGCGCCAAGGCGAGCGTCTCCTTCCGACGGCAACGACGGCAGTGACAGCGCCAGCGCGGCCAGTACCACCAGCGAAAGCCCTCCGGCACCGGCGAAGGCGGCCCGCCAGCCGATCAATTCCCCTAGGTAGGTGCCTGCCGGGACACCCAGTACGGACGCCACGGCGATTCCGCTGAAGATCAGCGAGGTCGCGGATCCGACCGACCTCGGCGGGACCAGTCGCACGGCCAGGCTCGCCGCGACCGCCCACACGCCGCCCATGCCGATGCCGACCAGCACCCGCGCGACCAGCATGACGCCGAACCCGGGTGACCACGCCGCCAGCAGATTCCCGGCCGTCAGCAGCGCCATCAGCGCGCACAGCACGGCCCGCCGGTCGAACTTCGTGAGCGCCGGGATCAGCAGGGGAGCGGAGACGGCCGCGACCAGGCCGGTGACCGTGAGCGTCAGGCCCGCCGTGCCTTCGGTGATCCGCAGGTCGTGGCTGATCGGGGTCAGCAGACCCACCGGCAGCATTTCCGAGGTGACCACGGTGAAGGTCGCCCCGGCGAGCGCGCCCACCGACGGCCAGCCGCTTTTCCTCTGTCTTGTCGCCTTGAGCGTCATGTGTTCCAGGCAACCGTCGCGCGTGGCCGGGAACAACGGCCGATGTCTCATCCTTCCATGAGCAGGACTACTGGATCCACGGTGGAGGAGACCGATGAGCGGCCTGGAGATCCGTGAGCTGGAGGCGTTCCTGGTACTCGCCGAGGAGCTGCATTTCGGCCGTGCGGGCGAACGCCTGTATGTCTCGCAAAGCCGGGTCAGTCAGCTGCTCCGCTCGCTGGAGGGCCGGATCGGCGCGACACTCGTCGAGCGCACGAGCCGCCGGGCGGAGCTGACTCCGCTGGGGGAGAAGTTCCTCGCCGAACTGCGTCCGGCGTACGAGGCGCTGCGGGACGCTGTCGATCACACGCGTGCCACCGCGCGAGGGATCGGCGACGTGCTGCGCATTGGTTTCCAGGGCATCATCGACGACCGGCTCGCGAACGCCATCGGCGGATTCGAGAAGCGGCATCCGGACTGCGCCGTGGAGCTCACCGAAATCCCGCTGGCCGATCCGTTCGGCTCACTCCGCCGCCGGGAGATCGATGCCGCGGTGGTGCTGCTTCCGGTGGCAGAACCGGATCTCGTGCTCGGCCCGGTTTTCTCTCGTCAGCCGCAGATGCTCGCCGTCTCGCCTCGGCATCCGTTTGCCGGCAGAGAATCCGTCGACGTCGAGGAGCTGGCGGAATGCCCGCTGATCGGGATCCGGGGCCCAGCCCCGGAATACTGGCGCCACGCCCAAGCCCCCGACCGCACTCCCGGAGGTCGCCGGATACCGCGCGGACCGGCCGCCGGCACACTGCAGGAAGGCGTGGGCTTCGCCGCCGCGGGCCAGGGCGGCATGGTGCTGTGCCGCTCGACGGCCGAACACCAGGGACGGCGGGATTCGGTCGTTTTCGTGCCGCTCACCGGGCTGCCGGAGTCGGTGCTCGGTGTGGTCTGGCATCCGGACGGCGACGGCCGGGCCCGGGCCTTCGCCGGGGAGATCGCCGCCGAAGGGTGACGTCGGGCGTGGCTACTTTCCGAACACTTTCAGGAAAGTCGACACCGCGGCGTCGGTGATGGCGCGTAGCTCGGCGTCGGGCACCGCGCGGATAGCGAGCCGGTTGGCGAGTGCCTGGGTAACCCGGTGTGCGACGTCGCCCACGACGTCGAGCAGGTCGGGAAACTGGGGGCTTCGGCGGAAACCAGCCGCTGCGAGATTGGCCGCAAGAGCGCTCTCTGAGAGCGCCCGCACCACTCCGTCCGGATCATGGGTTCGGCTGGAGGACCGAAAGTCATACCCGGGCCTGCGCCCGGCGGTCAGGGTAGCTCCGTGGCGGCTCGTGGTGTCGGGTCGGCGTTTTGGAGGGCCTTGTCGAGGTCGTCGGGCTCGACACCGAGTTCGGCGCGGGCGATGTCGGGGTCGAGGATCATGGCGGTGGCGTGCAGGTCGCTCCATTGTGCCGGGTTGAAACCGATGGTGAATCCTTGGCGGCGTTGCCGAATACTTTCCCAGCGGATCAGAAGTTCGATGGCTCTCGGGGAGAGCTTCCAGATGCGTTTCGGCGGGCGGCCGATTGAGGTTGCGAGACGGGTGAAGAGGTCGGCCCACGGGAGGTTCGCGGTGACGACCGGATAGTTGCCATCGGCGCGACGGTCCAGCGCCGCGACGGCTGCCTGCGCGGCCTGGGTGACGGTGACGACGGCGATGGTTCCTGGGTAGACGAACATGCCTGTGTTACTGACGGACAGGCTGTGCAGCATGGGTTCGAGAGGTGATTGCCGGCCTGGAGTCGTGCCTGCGACGTAGGGGAGTTCGAGAACGGCCACGGAGGTTTCCGCGTTGACCGCGGCGCGTGCGTGCTCGGCTTGTTCGATTCTGCTGGCGATGTACGGGCTGAGTTCAGCCAGACGGAGTGATGGATCTTCGCGCTGCAGGGTGGCGTAGAAACTGCCGAGGATGACAGCCCGATCGCACTGTGCCCGGCATCCGGCGGCGAGCAACCTGGCGACGGGCGCGACGTTGGTGTCATGCAAGAACGTGGCGATGTCGGCGTCGCGCGGTGCGGCGACGGCGGCGGCCGACGCGACGACGATGCCTCGGTGGCCGGCGACGATCGTGTCGAGCCGTTCCTCGGACAGATCGGTGAGGTCGCCGAGTCGGACCGTTACCGCGGCGGGGAGGTTCGTGGGTGGCGTGCGGACCAGCACCGTGACCTCGTGCCCGCGTGCCAGTAGTTCACGCACGATGTGCTGTCCGATGAAGCCGGTTCCGCCTACTACCAGGACCTTCATGGGGCTGCCCTTTCCTCGGTCGTGGTCCAGGCCGGTCGATGAACCGGCGCCCCGGCACGTCGAGCACCAGAACTGATTACGGGAAAGTGTTCTACGGCCACCCACGCCACGCTAGGCAACGCGGATGCCACGGCGGGATCTCGTCCGGCCGTCACACCAGTTCGGCCGCGGCTTTCTCCAGGTCGTCGACGCTGCCGGACATGAGAGTGCGGACGTGATCGGTGAGGTGCCGGAGCGGCCAGTCCCACCAGGCCACAGCCAGGAGGCGGTCGATGTCCGCGTCGCTGTAGCGGCGGCGGATGAGCTTGGCCGGGTTGCCGCCGACGATTCCGTAGTCGGGGACGTCGTCCACGACCACGGAACCGGAGGCGACGATCGCTCCGTGGCCGATGCGGACACCGGGCATCACCAGTGAGCGGTAGCCGAACCAGACATCGTTGCCGACGACCGTGTCGCCCCGGCCGGGCAGGCCGGAGATGAGGTCGAAGTGTTCGGCCCAGGAACCACCCATGATGGGGAAGGGGAAGGTGGAGGGCCCGTCCATGCGATGGTTGGCACCGTTCATGACGAACCGTGTGCCCTCGCCCAGCGCGCAGAACTTGCCGATGACCAGCTTCTCCGGCCCGTAGTGGTAGAGCACGTTGCGGGTCTCGAACGCGGTCGGCTCCACCGGGTCGTCGTAGTACGAGAACTCTCCGACTTCGATCAGCGGCGAAGTGACCAGCGGCTTCAGCAGCACCACGCGCGGCTGCCCGGGCATGGGATGCACGGTGGTCGGGTCGGCGGGAACGGGGTGTGTCACGCGGTGTGTCCTCTCCAGAAGGTCGTCGGCGACCGGATGGTCAGAGCCTGCGGCCCGTAGCGGAGGCGAAGCCCAGCCAGGTGTGGCGGTTCTCCCACCAGCACCAGCCGACCTTAGGGGCATCGCGCCGCTCGCGCCCGTCCCGTCCGGTGCCGTTGCTGATCCAGAGGGCCGGGGTGCGCGCGTCGAAGGCACCGTTCGGTTTGCGCAGCCGGGAACCAATGGTCATGAAGCAGCGGTTGCGTTCCAGCGCCGACGGCTGTTGGAGGACCCAGTGGATGCCCTCGGCCAGCAGCAGCGGGGTGCGTCCCTCCTCGCCAAGGGCGGGCAGGGCCTCCTCCGGACTCCAGTTGGCCATGCGGTCACCGCGATCGATGCCGGTGACGAGGTACAGAGGAGCGTCCGGCAGGTCGATCGAGCAAGGGGCGAAACGGTCGACATCACTCATGTCAGTGACGACGAAGCCCGGCTTGCCGTCGCGGCGGAGCAGGGGTGCGAGGGCGGAGGCGGGAACCCGGTCCGGGTGGACGGCGAGCAGAGCGCCACCGCTTTCACCGTCGGCGTCCTCGGCGAAGGCACGCAGGTCGTCAGCGGACAGCTCCGCGAGTTCGTGCACACCCAACTCGATCAGGTGTTCCGCCTGGGCGGCGAGCGGCGGAAGAGAAGGAAGAGCTGTGGTGGATGAGCTGTCGGTCAAGGCATTCCTCGGTTCGTGGTTCCGGACGGGGCAGCCGAGCGTGATCGCGGCCGAATCCCATTCCATCCGAAGCCCCGGCATCGGGCAACGACGGATCGGATACCGTTCCATTAGCTGGAGGTAATCGGTGCGCTGGACGGGGAGCCACGTGGAGTTGCGTGACATCGAGATCTATCTGACCTTGGCCGAGGAGCTGCACTTCGGGCGAACCGCCGAGCGGCTGCACGTCACACAGCCCCGGGTGAGTCACGTGGTCAAGAAGATGGAGCGGCGCATCGGCGGTGTGCTCTTCGAGCGGTCCAGCCGACACGTAGCCCTGACGCCGCTCGGCGCGCGGCTGAGGGACGATCTCGCGGCGGTCCGTACCGATCTCCAGGCGAGCCTGGACCGCGCCTCCCGTACCGCGCGGGGCAGTACCGAAGTGCTGCGGCTGGGCATGGTCTCCTGGAACACCGACGAACTACGCCCGGTGTTCCAGGCCTTCGGGCACCAGCACCCCGGACGCGAATTGCAGATCCGCTCACTGAGCTTCGCCGATCCCTTCGGACCGCTGCGCGCGGGCACCGTCGATGTCGCGCTGCTGTGGCTGCCCGTGCGGGAACCGGACCTGACCGTGGGCCCGACCGTCTTCACCGAGCCGGTCGTCCTTGCCCTCTCAGCCACACACCCACTGGCCGAGAAGGACTCGGTCAGCTACGAGGACCTCGCGAACGAGGTGATGATAGGCGGCGTCACGCCGGACTATTGGCGTGAAGCGATCGTTCCGGCCCGCACCCCCAGCGGCCGACCGCTCGCCGTCGGGCCGACCGTCACCAACTTCGAGCAGATGCTCCCCATCCTCGCTACCGGAGAGGCCATATCCCCCGTGCACGCGCACGGCATCCGTTACGCCCGCCGGGACGACATCAGCTACGTCCCTATCCAGGACGCCCCCATCGCGCGCTGGGCCCTCATCTGGTGCACCGCGGACGACAATCACTTGGTTCAGGCCCTTGCGAAGACCGTCCTCGAACACGGACCGCTGTCCCTCTGAAGGGCTTTCCTTCTCTGCCATGTCGCGGACGGTGTTGAGAGCTGAGTGCGGTGTGCTTCGGAGCTGGAATTCTCTCTGTTGCCGGTGGTTTCACCTGTATGGGCAGGAATGGTGATGCGCGCTGCCGGTCTCGCTACGTAGTTTCGGCCGTCGTCGGCTACCTCGTTGGTTTGTCCGGTGCGTGATCGGATTAGTGCGACGACAAGCGTGTGTCGTGATCGGTTACCGCGTGTGTGATTGTTCGGCGTTACTCATTCATCGGGGTACTTCATCCCTGGTGGTCGCTGGAACGGCTGGTGTCGCGATGAGGCGAGAGTGATCGCGGATTCGGGGTTGTAGCGTCGATCGACGTGACCTGGGTAGGCGGCCGGAGGGAGCGATCCATACCGATGACGAGCCAGGTGGTCGGTGATCGTGCGGTGGCACTCCGGGTCGTACGTGTCCTGTGGGTCCTTGGCGGGCGTATCGCGTTGCGGGCATTCTGGACCGTGCGTTCGCTCCTGCGAAAAGACGATTTTGCCCGGCATGGCTGGTCGGCGGGCACCGTGGTCGCGTTGGGGCCGGCGTTCGTGAAGGCGGCTCAGTTGCTGAGCACGCGCTCGGACGTGTTGCCGCCGCGGCTGTGCCGGGCGCTTTCCCGGTTGTACGACCAAGTCCGGCCCATGCCCGCGTCTCAGGCGCGGGAGTTGGTGCGATCGCGGTTCGGCGCGGTCGGCACCAGGCTGGTCGGCGCGGGCAGTATCGCGTGCGTATATCGGGTCAGGCTGCCGGACGGTCGCGACGTCGCGGTCAAGGTGCGCAGGCCGGGTATCGACCGGTCGTTGACGGCCGACCTCGCGGTATTCGAACGCGGAGCCCGGCTGGTGGCAAGGCTGCCGGGGTTGCGGGGTGTCCCGGTGGTGGAGATCGTGAGCCAGCTGACCGAGACGATTCGCACTCAGCTGGACTTCGAACGCGAGGCTGAGTCGCTCGACGGATTCCGGGCCGCGATGGCCGAGGTCGGCGGCGTCACCGTGCCCGCCGTGGACCGGGAACTGTCCACTGGGGACCTCGTGGTGATGGACTTCGTCGACGGTCTCACCCGTCTGAGACCTCAGGAAATGGGGGAGGCGGAGCGGCGGCGTGCGGTGGTGACCGCGTTGCGTGCGGTGTACCGGATGTTGTTCCTCGATGGTGTGGTGCATTGCGATCTGCATCCGGGCAACCTCTACTTCCGCGGTGACGGCACGATCGTGATCCTGGACGCGGGGTTCACAGTGCGGTTGTCGGATCCGGCGCGGGAGAAGTTCGCCGCGTTCTTCTACTGCATGAGCCAGGGGGACGGCGAAGCCTGCGCGGACATCGTCCTGTCCACGGCAGGGGCCGCTCCGAGCGCCGATCAGCACGCGTTCCGCGCCGAACTCGCCGCATTGGTGACCGAGCGCGCCGGGCGCAGTGCCGCCGAGTTCGACCTGGTTTCCTTCGCCACCCGCCTTTTCGCTATCCAGCGGCGGCACGGGTTCTACGCCGACCCGCAGTTCGTGTTCCCGATCCTTTCGCTGGTGGTGCTGGAGGGCACGGTGCGTGAGTTCTATCCGGAGGTCGACTTCCAGCGGGAAGCCGGGCCGTCGCTGGTGACCGCGTTGATGGAAAGTGTGCTGGCCGCGCGTGGGGAGGCGAAGTGAGCGTCGTGGCGTGGTTGTCACGGCAGGACATGGCCCAGGCCGACTTCGGGCGCCGCCGGTTCCGGTTGCGTCCCGGTCCGGCCCGGGGTGTCCTCGAATCGGCGGGGCGGGCGTTCCTGACCGGGCTGAACGCTTCGCTCGAGACATCAGGGGAGGCACTGTCCGTGCGGGTGGCCACGGTGGGGCCCGAACTGCGCGGTTTCGCGTTCGAGGGCGCGGGGATGGGGTGCGCGTTACTTGACCTGCTCGCTCCCGTCCGGCGGGGCCGGGTCGCCGCGCTGCTTCGCGGACCGGCGGTGGACTATCCGCATCTGGTGCATGTCGGAGCCGGTTGGGCGTACGCGCGGTTGCGGCTGCGACCGTACCGGGGGCCGTCGTCGGCGGATCCGCTGCTGCGCTGGCTGTCCTGGGACGGTTTCGGCTTCCACCAAGGGTTCTTCCACACCGACCAGGTCATCGGGCGGCACCGCGTCGAGCGTGGGCTGCCCAGCGGCGTCCGGCAGGTCCGGGACCAGGGGCTGGGTCGCGCGTTGTGGTTTTGCGAATGCGCCGACCCCGACGGTGTCGCGTTGCGGATCGCCGAGTTCCCGCAGGGGCGGCAGGCTGATCTGTGGAGCGGGATCGGGCTCGCCGCGACTTATGCGGGCGGCACCGACGCCGGTGAACTCGCCCGGCTCGCCGACCTGTCCGGCCGTTTCCGCGCGCATCTCGCACAGGGCAGCGCGTTCGCCTGCGCGGCACGGCGGGTCAGCGGGATCGTGCCCGCACACACCGGGAAAGCGGCCGAAGTGCTCGCGGGGTCCGACACCGACGTCGTCGCCGATTGGACCGACCGGTCGCTGGCCGTACTGGGGCCGCGGCCGGACACACTCGCGCACTACCAGCGCTGGCGAGCGGAAATCCGGCACTTGTGGGAAAGGAACAGCGGATGAGGCGTCTGGCCCGCCGTCATTTCACCCGGGTCGTCGCCCTGCTGGGCTGCGCCGCGGTCTTCGCGTTCACCGTGGTACCACCACCGTCCACGGCCGAGGAAACGTCACTGGCACAGCAGTTCGCGTTCACCGCACATCCGGTCAGCCCGGCCGGTGTCCCCGGTGAGCGGCGGGTGCGGACGGTCGCCCCGGCCTATGACCAGATCCGGTCCTGGATTTCGTCCGTGGGCGCGGCCACGGCACTGTTCGCCGCCGACGGCGGCACGGTGTCCCACGACGTCTGCCTGGTGGATCCGCGCACCGACACGGTGACCGTGGAGCCCGCGCCGACCACCGGCACGCGGTACGAGCCGTTCACCCTGACTCCGGCAGGCCTGGAGATGCCGTCCTTCGCGGCGCCGATGGGGTGCCTGCCGGTGGACGTGGACGAAGACGGCTGGCAGGACGTGGTCGTCTACTACTGGGGCCGGTCCCCGGTGATCTTCCAGCGCACCCCCGGCGTCGCGGCGTCGGCGGCGGGATTCCACGCCCGTGAACTGGCCAGTCCGTGGCAGGTGTGGAACACCAACGCCGCCACGATCGGCGACTTCGACGGCGACGGACAGGTCGACCTCGTGTTCGGCAACTACTTCCCCGACGGATCCCGGGTGCTCGATCCTGCCGCGCGGCAGCCGGAACTGGTGATGAACGACTCGCTCTCGCACGCGACGAACGCGGGCACCCTGCGGATGTACCGTGCCACCGGTGCCGGAGGATTCGCCGAGGTCCCTGACGCGTTCCCGCCGGAGGTCCGGACGGGATGGGCGCTCGCGCTCGCCGCACAGGATCTGGGCGGCCGGGGGCTGCCGGACCTCTACGTCGCCAATGACTTCGGCCCCGATCACCTGCTGGTCAACGAATCCGGCCAGGGACACGTGGCGTTCCGAATGGCCACCGGGACGCGGCACGCGGCGACGCCGAAATCAAAGGCGCTCGGCAACGACTCCTTCAAGGGCATGGGTGCCACCTTCGCCGACCTCGACGCGAACGGTGTCCCGGACATCCTGGTCAGCAACATCGGCGAGCCCTATGCCTTGCAGGAAAGCAACTTCGCCTTCGTCGCCACGACGGATCGCGCCGCGGCCGCGGTTCGGCTACGGCAGGGTGAGGCACCCTACGAAGACCGCAGTGAGGAACTCGGGCTTTCGCGTTCCGGCTGGTCGTGGGACGTCAAGGCCGCCGACTTCGACAACACCGGGTCGCTGGAGGTCATGCACGCGACCGGATTCGTCAAGGGACGGGTGGATCGCTGGGCGCAACTGCAGGAGACCGCGATGTCGAACGATCTCGTGCTGCGCCATCCGGCACTGTGGCCCAGGTTCACCGAAGGCACCGACCTGTCCGGGCACGACCGCAACACGTTCTTCACCCGCAACCGGGACGGCCGGTTCGTCGACGTCGCCGACCGGATCGGTGTCGGCACCGACACGGTCAGCCGGGCGTTCGCCGTCGGCGACGTGGACGGTGACGGTCGCCTGGACTTCGTCGTCGCCAACCAATGGGAACCGTCCACTTTGTACCGGAACACCGCTTCGGCCGGTGCGTTCCTGGGGCTGCGGTTGCGCCGTCCCGCCGGGGACACGGCCTGCCGCGCCGGCGTTTCCGGGCCGACGACGCCCGCGATCGGCGCGGAGGCCGAGGTACCCGCACCAGGTGGCGGGACCCGGCTGCAGGAGTTGTACCCGGCCAACGGGCACAACGGTGTCAACGCCCCCGACCTGCACTTCGGGCTCGGTGACCGGCCACCGGCACGCGTGCCGGTGCGGCTGGCCTGGCGGGACGCCTGCGGCGGGCACCACGCGGGAACGACGACGCTTCCGCCCGGCTGGCATTCGCTGCGTCTCGGATCCGACGGCACGATCGAGGAGGAACGGTGAGTAAATCGCCCGCTGAACGGCGTTCCGCGGCACTGCGCCGATTCGGGATGTCGATCACCGCACTGACCGTGCTCGGGCACACCGTCCTCGGCTTCGAGCAGGCATACCTCACCCCGGTCGTCGCCGTGCTCGCCGCGCTCGCGACCGAGATCGCGCTGGAGTCGGTGGAGGCGGCCGTGGACCGGCGCCGCCCACGCTACCGGGGGAAGCCCGGTGCCGTCGTGGACTTCCTGCTGCCCGCCTACATCACCGGCGTGGCCTGCGCGATGCTGTTGTACGCCAACGATCGGTTCATGCCCACCGTCTTCGCCGTGGGGGTCGGGGTGGCCACCAAGTACGTCGTCCGCGTCAGGGTCGCCGGGAAAGCGAAGCACGTGCTCAACCCGAGCAACACCGGGATCGTGGTCGTCCTGCTGCTCTTCCCCTGGGTCGGCATCGCACCGCCGTACCAGTTCACCGAATGGGTCACCGGCTGGTGGGGTGCGGTCGTGCCCGCGCTGCTGCTGCTCGCCGGGACGATGCTCAACGCCAAGCTGACCGGCAAGGTCCCCCTGATCCTCGGCTGGCTGGGTGGTTTCGGCGCGCAAGCGTTGCTGCGAGCACTGGTCACCGACGTCTCCTTGATCAGCGCGCTCCTGCCGGTCACGGGGACGGCGTTCATCCTGTTCACCAACTACATGATCACCGACCCCGGTACCACCCCCGCGAGCCGCCGCAACCAGGTCGTCTTCGGAGTGGCCACCGCGGCGGTCTACGGGGTGCTCGTGCAGTTCCACGTCGTGTTCGGGCTGTTCTTCGCGCTGGTGATCACCTGCGTGCTGCGCGGGGTCGTACTGGTCGTCGCCGCCCGTCACGGTCCGCAGTGGAGCGTCCTGGTGCCGTCACCGCGGATCGCGCCCGCCACGCCGGTGCAGGCACGGGAACCGGCGTGACCCGCCGGGAGCGCGGCGAGCCGATCGCGATCGTGGGGATGGCGTGCCGGTACCCCGATTCCGACGATCCCGCCCGGCTGTGGGAGACCGTGGTACACGGGCGGCGCGCGTTCCGGCGGCTGCCGTCCGAACGGCTCGCCCTCGCCGACTACTGGAGCCCCGACGCGTCCGCCCCGGACCGGACCTACAGCACCCAGGCCGCGGTACTGGAGGGCTGGCAATTCGATCGCGACGAATTCCGGGTCCCCGGCGCGGTGTTCCGTGCCACGGACCCCGCGCACTGGCTGGCACTGGAGACCGCCGCCCGCGTGCTGACCGACGCGGACCGCCCCGGCGGCGCGGGACTGGACAAGCACAGGGTGACCGTCGTCGTCGGCAACAGCCTCACCGGCGACGTCACCAGAGCGCATGCCTTGCGGCTGCGCTGGCCCTATGTCCGTGACGTCCTGCGCGCCACCCTGCCCGGCGTGGACGACACCGTGCTGGACCGGGTCGAAGCCCGGTATCTCGCCGCGTTTCCCGAAGTCGGGGACGAGACACTGGCCGGAAGCCTTGCCAACACCATCGCGGGCCGGATCTGCAACCATTTCGGCTTCCACGGCGGTGGGTACACAGTGGACGGTGCCTGCGCGTCGTCGATGCTCGCCGTGATCACCTCCTGCCGCGCGCTGACCACCGGCGCCGCCGACTTCGCGCTGGCGGGCGGGGTCGATCTGTCCCTCGACCCGTTCGAACTGGTCGGCTTCGCGAAGACCGGTGCGCTCGCCGCCGAGGACATGCGGATCTACGACGAGCGCTCCGCCGGGTTCTGGCCCGGCGAAGGCTGCGGCATGCTCGCGCTCGTCCGTGCCGAAGACGCGCACGCGGCGGGGATGCCGGTGTACGCGGAGATCCGCGGTTGGGGCGTCTCCTCGGACGGGCACGGCGGTATCACCCGCCCCGAGGTGGAAGGTCAGCTGCTCGCCTTGCGGCGGGCGAGTGAGATGGCCGGGATCGACCACGCCGACGTCGGACTCTACGAAGGCCACGGGACCGGGACAGCGGTCGGCGATGTCGTCGAAATGACCGCGCTCGACCGCGTCCGCTCCGGCGCCCCTGCCGTCGCGGCGCTCGGTTCGGTCAAGGCGAACATCGGGCATACGAAGGCGGCCGCCGGTGTCGCGGGTGTCCTCAAGGCGGCGCTGAGCCTGTCCTCGGGACTGCTGCCGCCGACGACGGGTTGCATGAACCCCCACCCGGCACTCGGTGGGACCTTGCGTGTGTTGCCGTCAGCGGAACCGTGGGCGGACACTCGGCGGCTGGCCGGGGTGAGCGCGATGGGATTCGGCGGCATCAACACCCACGTCGTGCTGGGCGCGGCGACCCCACCGCACCGCCGCTCCGTCGCTCGCCCCGTGGCGACCCGGCCGAGCCCGGAGACCGAGGTCATCGCCGTCAGCGGGCACGACCTCGCCGAGGTCGCCGGTGAACTCGGCAAGATCGCCGGCGCGGCCGCGCGGCTGTCGTACTCGGAAGTCCACGACCTGGCCTGCCGATACGGCCGTCTCCCGGCGGTGGGCCCGGTCCGGGCCGCACTGGTGGTGCGCACCCCCGACGAACTCGCCACGCTCGCCGCCCGTGCCGCCGCGGAACTCCCCGCGCTGCTGCCCCGGAATTTGTCGACCTCGCCGGGGTTGTGGCTGGGCAACGAGGTGCCGGGCCGGGTCACGCTTCTGTTCCCCGGACAGGGTGCCGACCGCACGGGTCCGGTCGACACCGCGCAGGCGCAACCCGCGCTCTACCGTGCCTGCCGGTCCGCGCTGGCCCGGCTCGACGACCTGGGCGTGGACGCCGCGGCCGCCATCGGCCACAGCGTCGGCGAGATCGCCGCGCTCGTCTGGGCTGGCCGTCTGTCCGATGTGGACGCTCAGCGGCTCGTGGCCGAACGGGGCCGGATCATGGCCGAGTACGGTGCCACCGGCACCGGGATGCTCGCGGTGGCCGCCGACGCCGCCAAGGCGCAGGCGCTGTGTGCCGGTACCGGTCTGGTGATCGCGGCGGACAACGGTTCCTGGGCGCGGGTTCTGGCGGGTGCGGTGTCCGAACTCCGTGTGGTGGCCGAGATGGCGGACGCGCAAGGCGTCACGGCGACGTGGCTCCCGGTCTCCCACGGGTTTCACAGCCCGGCGATGGCCGCTTGCACCGAACCGTGGCGCACGACGTTGGGGCATGCGAAACTGACGCGTACCACACTGTCCTCTGTGGACAGGAATGTCGTGTCCACTGTGTATGGGCGATCGCTCACGGCGTCGGACGATCTGACCGAACTGCTGGTCACCCAGCTGTGCGCGCCGGTGCTGTTCCGGGACGCGGTCGCGGCGGTGACAGGCGAGACCGATTTGTTCTGCGTGACCGGTCCGGGCCGTGCCCTGGCCGGTCTGGTGGCCCAGGACACCCGGATACCGGCGGTCAGCATGGATTCCGGCGCGTCCGGCGACGGTGTGACCGCCGAAACCGCGGCCGCGCTGTTCGCGGCGGGCGCCGTCGCGGAGCTCACCCCGCTGTTCGCCGGAAGAGCCGCTCGGCCCATCGACCTCGACCGGGAGCGGGTGTTCCTGGCCAATCCCTGTGCGGTGACGGCTCCCGTCGTCCCCGCGCCGAGACCCGCCTTGGACGCCGTGCCGGTCCGCGACGCGGCCACCACGATCACGGAGCTGCTGGCCGAGGCCACCGAACTCGACGCCGCGCTCATCCAGCCGGGTGCCCGGCTGCTCAGCGACCTCAACCTGAGTTCGCTGCGCGCCACCCAGTTCGTGGTCGAGGCCGCCTCGGCGCTCGGCAGGACGCCGCCTTCGGTGTCCATGGCCATCACCGACACGTCGGTCGGCGACTTGATCACCGAGATCGAACGGCTGCCGGAGACCACCGGCCCCGGTGTCGACACGGCTGTCCCCGGCGTCCGGCCCTGGCTGGGCTGCTTCACCGAGACACTGGTGACGGCGAGTCCAGGACGCTGGCGGCCCACCGACATCGTGTGTCTCCCCGATCCCGAGGACGTCGAAGCGCTGCTCGACGCCGGACGGAAGGCCATCGAACGCAAGGCTCTGGTCGTGGCCAGCCACGGCAGAGACCTCGCGGGATTCTTCCGCTCACTGCATCACGAGCACCCGGACGTGGGCATCACCTTGGTCCAGGCACCGGAAGGCGAGACGGACCTCTCCGGGCTGCACGCCGAACCGGGCCGGTTTCGCGAACTCGTTCTCGGCGAGGACGGCGGCCTGACCGAACCCGTCGAGCGATGGTTTCAGGTGCCCGAACAGGCGAGCGGCCTTCCGCTCGGCGCAGGGGACGTGCTGCTGGTCAGCGGGGGAGGCAAAGGCATCGGTCACGCCTGCGCCCGCGCGCTCGCGATGGCCACCGGCCTCAGTCTGGCCGTCGTCGGCCGCGGCCACCCGGAATCGGATCCACTGCTGCGGGCCAATCTGGACGCGCTGCGTGCCGAGGGCATCCGGGTCGCCTACCAGCCCGTCGACGTCGCCGATCCCGAAGGCGTCGTGACGGCCGTGGAGAAGCTCACCGCCGAAACCGGCCCGGTGACCGCGCTGATGCACGCGAGTGGTGTCAACACTCCCGCCCGGTTCACCGAACTGCGTGCCGAGGACTTTCACCGTCATCTGCGGCCCAAGCTCACCGGGCTCCGCGTGCTGCTCGAAGCCTTGCCCACGGAATCGTTGCGGCTGCTGGTCACCTTCGGCTCGGTGATCGGCACGCACGGAATGGCGGGGGAGAGTCATTACGCGCTGGCCAACGGCCTCCTGCGCGCCGAAGCGCGGCGCTGGGCGCGGCGGCTGCCGGACTGCCGGGTGCTCAACCTCGACTGGACCGCCTGGTCGGGTACCGGGATGGCCGAGCGCATGGGGGCCGCGCGGGCCCTCGCTCGCGCCGGAGCCACGCCGATCCCGGTCACGGACGGGACGTCCCTGCTCCTGCGGCTGCTCGCCGCGCCCGGCACTCCGGTGAACGTGGCGGTACACGGCAGGCTCGGCCAGGACACCCCTTCGACGGACAGCGGCCGGTTCCTGCGACGGATCCGCGTCCGCCATCCGGACGTCGAGATCGTCGCCGACGCGACATTGTCCTTGCGAACCGACCCGTGGCTGGACGGCCACCGCGTCGACGGGCTCGCCCTGCTCCCCGCCGTCGTCGGCCTGGAAGCCATGGCGCAGGCCGCGTCCGCGGTCGCCGGCCGGGCACTGACCGTCGCCGAGCACGTCCGCTTCGACCGGCCGATCGTCGTTCCCGACACCGGTGAGCACGTCGTCCGCGTCTGCGCGCTTCGCGAAGGCGACACGATCACCGCGGTCCTGCGCGGTGCTGAGGCAGGCTTCGACGTCGACCACTTTTACGCCGAATTCCCGTTGCACCCGGCCTCCGCCGGGCCCATGCCGGACCCTGTGCCGGATCACGGTCGAATCGAGCCCGCCGAGCTGTACGACCGGCTGTTGTTCCACGGCGGGCACTTTCGCCGTGTCGTCGATGTCGCCGTGCCGGACCCGTGGTCCTGCCGTGCCACGATCGCCGCCGGCGAGCCCTGGTTCCCTTCAGTGCTCGGGGATTCGGCCGCGCATGATGCCACCATCCATGTCCTGCAAGCCTGTGTCCCGGCGCGACGGCTGCTGCCCATCGGCTGTGACCGCGTGGAGATGTCCCCGCGTCCCCGGGGCGCCTGGCGGCTGCGCGGAGCGGAGCGTCATGCCGAGAACGGCCGTTACACCTGGGACGTCACCGCCGAGGACGCCGAAGGTCAGCTCGCCGTCCGATGGACCGGCCTGCGGCTGGCGGATTCCGGGCCGCTCCCCGCCGATCGGCCGTGGCCGGTGTCGCTGGTGCCGGTCCTGATCACGAGAACCGCGGCCGCACTCGGGCTCGACCGGTCGCTGCGTGTGTCGATCGGCGAGCCGTTCACCGTGGACACCACGGGCACTTGTCCGACCGCCGGTGCCTGGGAACCCGTCGGGACGCGATCAGCGACACCGGACGCCGAGCTGCTCCGGGTCATCGAGGGCCCCTGCGCCGATCCCCGGGAAACCCTCACCGCCCGGGTTTCGGCCATCTCAAGATGCCTGGCACAGCGGAAGATCACGCCCTCGACGGTGCGGTTTTCCGGTGTCTACGACGGCGGCTGGCTCGTCCTGCACGCCGGTGACGCGCGGATCGCGTCCGTCGTGCTGCCCGTCGCCGGGTTCTCCCGCCCGATCGCGATCGCCGTCCTGACCGCCGGGGGTACGTCGTGACGCGTTCGTATCGCCACCGTCATCCGGTGACATTGGAAGAGACCAACCTCGTCGGCAACGTTTATTTCGCGCATTACGTGCGCTGGCAAGGCCATTGCCGCGAACGCTTTCTCGCCGAACACGCTCCGGACGTGCTCGCCGCGCTGTCCGACGGGTTCGCGATGGTCACCACCGCCTGCGGTTGCGAGTACTTCGGGGAACTGACCGCCAACGACGTCGTAGAGCTGCGCATGACACTGACCGAACTCGACGGCAACCGCGTCGCGATGGCCTTCGACTACTTCCGGACCGAGATCGCGGTGCCCCAGCTGGTCGCCCGCGGACACCAGGCCGTCGCCTGCATGACCCGTGGTCCCCGCGGACTGGAAGCAGTGCCCGTACCCGGGGGCCTCCGGGCAGCCCTCACCCCGTACTTGAATATCCAGTAGTACCCTGAGGCGGTGACGACCACCGCGCGACGGGAACGGCAGTACCGGCAGTACTGCGGGCTGGCTGCCGCGCTCGACACCGTCGGCGAACGCTGGACCCTGCTCCTCGTGCGGGAGCTGCTGCTCGGACCTCGCCGCTACACCGAGCTGCTCGCCGATCTGCCCGGGATGGGCACCAACCTGCTCGCCGACCGGCTGAAGAAACTGTGCGCGGCAGGCATTGTCGAGCGAGAGGACACCGCGTCCGGCCACGCCTACCGGTTGGGGCCGCTGGGGGAACGGCTGCGCGAACCGGTGCTGGCTCTGTCCAAATGGGGCACCGCCCTGCTCGGCGAGCCCAGCGCCGACATGATCACCCGGCCGCATTGGGCGCTACTGGCCGTCCAGGCCATGGCCGACCCGAGCCGTCTGCCGGAAGTCAGCGAGACCTACGAGTTCCACGTCGATGACGAGACGTTTCACCTGGCCATCGACCGCGGCACGCTGACCACCGCGCGCGGCCCGGCCCCGGAGCCGGCGATGAGCATCCGCACCGACGCCACCACCTTCGTCCGTATCGGAGCAGGGGTGCTGGGGCCGTTCGAGGCGCTCGCCACCGGCAAGCTCACCTTGACCGGTGAACCGGACGCCGTCCTGCGCTGCTCGAGAGTGCTGGGGCTCGTCGAACGGCCCGGTTCGGCCCCGCGGGACTGAACCGGGCCGGTTCACGGATCAGAGCCCGCCGACCTTCACCGGGAACTTCTGGATGGTCGCGATCGTCGTGTCCGGGTCGTCCGGAAGCACGAGGTCCACCGGATTCTGCAACCGGTAGAGGTCCCCCCTCGGCGGGAACTGGGTCAGTTGCCCGACCAGTTTCGCGGGGTCCTTCGTGGTGAGCACCAGTGGCTCGTAGGCCTTGCTGGAGCGGATCCCCGCCCGGCGCAGCAGATCCTCGGGCTGGTCGATCGTCATGGTGAAGCTCAGGACCATGATCTGCTCGTACCGCGGCGGGAACCGGTTGGTCATCCGCAGCAGGCTTTTCGCGTCGACGTCCACGTCGTTCTGCTCGATCGTGATCGTCCCGCCTTGTTCCCTCCCGTCCCCACCCGGGAGCTCGGCGGAGACCCGGTGCCCGATGACCCGCAGCCGGACTGAATTCATCGGGTCGTCCGGGTTGACGTCGACCCTGACCTTGATCCCGCCCCGGAAATCCACGCTGACCAAGGACGTCCTGATCTGGAGCGGCGTGTTGATCGCCAGGCAGCTGCACGGGATCTCCGCGCCGATCGGCGGCAAGCCGCTCTGCTCTGGTGAAGCCTGCGCCGCCTCCCCGCCCAGCAGTCCGCCGGCGGCGACCCCGCCGACCCCCAAGGCCGCCGCGGCCGCGGCGCCCTTCAGGAAGTCCCGGCGAGCTTGACCGGACAGGGGTTCCTCGTCGTCTTTCGGAGCAGGCATCGTCAACCTCCGCAGTCGTGTCGAGAGTTAGCCCACTTGAATTTAAGATAGTGCCAGGAAGCGCGGTAGAGGCTCCGGGAAGATCAACACGGTCGTGTCGGGTTCGGCGAGGAACTCTCACCGAGGAGGCAGATCCCGTGACCCGACAGGGAGGCGGCCACGCGATCGGGTCGCGATACCCGCCGGACCGTCACAGGCCGAGTG
Source organism: Amycolatopsis sp. NPDC051071 (assembly GCF_040682875.1). Classification (NCBI taxonomy): domain Bacteria; kingdom Bacillati; phylum Actinomycetota; class Actinomycetes; order Pseudonocardiales; family Pseudonocardiaceae; genus Amycolatopsis; species Amycolatopsis sp. NPDC051071. Next base: position 56,324 of record NZ_JBFBBY010000039.1, read on the forward strand.
TCTGAGACTCAGAGACGCCTTGACCCGACCAGGTCATCCGCTTGCCGAGGGCCCAGTGTCCCCGAGCGCTACGCGGCGGAGTTCTGCTCTCTTCGAGTGGTCGCGTTTTTCGGTACTGTGGTTGGTGATCGCCTTGGCGGCGGACCGCCACTGGGGGAGAGCCTTCGGGCTTCGAGGGGAGATTTTCTTATCATGCAAAGAAAATTGATGCGGTCGCTGCGGAAGATTCGACTTGTGGCCGCGTTCACCGTGGCAGGACTGGTCGCCACGACGGGCACGGCGCTCGCCGACAACAGCGCGGACACCGGCGTCGACCGCAAGGTCGTGCAGGAGACGCTGGACCAGGTCACCGGGAGCGGGGGAGCGCTCGGCGTGCAGGCCAGGGTCACCGACGGCCGCCAGCGGTTCACCGCGCGCTCCGGCAAGGCGGAACTGGGTTCGAACCGCCCGGTGCCGGCGAACGGCCGGTTCCGGATCGGCAGCATCACGAAGACGTTCGTGTCGACGGTGCTGTTGCAGCTCGCGGGCGAAGGCAAGGTCGAGCTGGACAAGCCTGTCGTGGGCTACCTGCCCGGTCTGATCGACGGCCGCATCACGATACGCCAGGTTTTGCAGCACACCAGCGGCCTCTACAACTACACCAACGCGTTGCCGCTCGGCCCGGACGAGTTCGAGCAGATCCGCTACAAGCACTGGACGCCCCAGGAACTGCTCAAGTTGTCCACCGACAAGCCGCTCGACTTCGACCCCGGCACCCGGTGGAACTACTCCAACACCAACTACGTGGTCGCGGGCCTGCTGGTGCAGAAGCTGACCGGCGGGCCGTACGCGAAGGCGGTCGAGCAGCGGATCCTGAAGCCGTTGCGCCTCGGCGACACCGAGATTCCCGGCGACAACGTCGAAATCAGGGGCCCACACGCGCACGGCTACGTGACCGTGGCAGGCAAGCCGAACGACATCACCCGCATCAACCCGTCGGTCGCCTGGGCCGCCGGCGAGGTGATCTCCACGACCCGTGATCTGGACACGTTCGGCGTGGCGCTGGCGAGCGGCAAGCTGCTCAGGCCCGCGCAACAGCGGGAGATCAGCAAGACCACCGCGGTCAGCCCAGACTACGGCCTGGGCCTGGAGGTGCAGACCCTGCCGTGCGGCACCAAGGTGTGGGGCCACAGCGGCGGTATCCCCGGCTACTCCTCGCAGCTGCTGACCACGCCGGACACCAAGAAACGGCTGGAGCTCTCCGTCACGAGCACGCCGGCCGGGGGAGACCCCAGCGAGGCGTTCTTCAAGCTGCTCAACGAGGTCTTCTGCTGACGTCTCGGGACGCTCGGGACGATGAATGGGGCTCGGGTCGATCAGCGTCGTGCTGTTCGACCCGTCGTCGCCGCCCTGACTCCTGCGCACACCGTTCGGCCACAGCTCACGTTCCGCACTTGGACACCGTGGTTGACCAGTGGCTTCATTCGATGGTCACCCGCATTCGCACCCAGGCAGAGACTTGGCTGCGCGGGTCCGGTCCGGCCGACGGAGCCAGGCCGCGCCGCGCCTTAACCATCCACAAAGGACACTTGTTGGCCGCACAATGCCCGATTTACGCTCACATGTGCGGTTCGCGATGGGGGTCGTGAGTGAGTGATAAGGGTCGTTAGGGCCAAGAGTGTCTTGGGTACCTACTGGATTTAGCTGCGGGGCTGATCGCGGGCCCGGTCCGAGAGAGTCTCTGGCCTACCCTGAAGGCAGTAAGGAGGCCTTCGCTACCTTCAGGTCGCCGCTGTGGTCGCAGGTGCGTCAGCAGGCACAGCAGGCCTGCGGCCCGCGCGTGAAGGACTCCTTCCCTCGGCTCAGCCGAGGGAAGGGGGCCTTCACGCGCGGGCCAAGTACGTGAAGGCCCCCTTCCTGTACCTAGGCGCAAGGAAGGGGGCCTTCCTGTAC